>JBDRDZ010000021.1:0-13886 GCA_043820165.1 Patescibacteria group bacterium | reverse complement strand
AAATAAATTACCAAAATTATATGCCAGAAAAGAAGTCCAGCAAGACTGGAGCTAGCACGGTCGCCAAAGCTACTGCGGTGAATAGTAAGGACGTTGAAGAAAATAAGTACATCGCTGCTATTGGTTACATTTTTATTCTCTGCTTTGTTCCATTGTTCATGGCAAAGGAGTCAAAGTTTGCTCAGTTTCATGCCAAGCAGGCGCTAGTTCTCTTTATTATTGAAGTCGCATTTTCAATCGTTGATGTTGTACTCATCTTCATCCCGATTATTGGTTGGTTTACAATTGTAGCACTCTGGATTGCGATTGTTGTTGTCGCCGTGATGGCTTTTTTCCGCGCACTTGCTGGGGAGAGTTGGGAGATTCCAGTTATTGCTGATTGGGTGAAAAAGCTGAATCTCTAGACGTCAAAATTATTCGTGACGATCCCGTAGGGGCGTAGGCAATACGCCCCTACCCTCGTTTCTTGACGATAATGAAAAATACCGTTAAATTACGCTCGTATGACCGCTTTTGACAAGCAAATACAAGCCTTTCAAAAGAAGCTCAGCCAAGCCTGGGAACTTTTGTCTTTAGCAGATCAGAAGCACAAGTTAATCGAGCTCGAGACCGAGATGGCTGAACCGGATTTTTGGAATGATCAGGATCGAGCAAGGGAAATTTCGCAGCAAGCAGCGGACATCAAATCAGAACTAGAGATTTGGGAGCAGATGAAGGGTGACATTGATGATCTGGCTGATTTAGCCGAACTAGCCGAAGCAGAATCAAATGAAACAGTTGTCGCCGAGTTACAGACAAGTTTAGAAGATATCGAAGGACGCTTTCGGAAACTCGAGATCAATATGTTGCTGTCTGGTGAGTATGACGCTGCCAACGCCATTGTTTCTATTCATGCCGGTGCTGGCGGGACTGACGCAATGGATTGGGCTCAGATGTTGGCCCGGATGTTCATGCGTTTTGCAGAGCGAAATGACTGGCAGGTTGATATGCTCGATTCATCGGCTGGTGAAGAAGCGGGTTATAAAAGTGTCACTTTTTCAATCAAAGGGCGCTGGGCTTATGGCTATTTAAAAGGCGAAGCCGGCGTGCATCGTCTAGTTCGTATTTCGCCGTTCGATGCCGAGAAGATGCGTCACACTTCGTTTGCGCTAGTGGAAGTCATTCCCGAGCTTCGTGAACTGGATGAAAAAAATATTTTGATTGACGATAAAGATTTGCGTCTTGATACTTTTATGGCTTCCGGTCATGGCGGACAGTCAGTCAATACGACTTATTCAGCTGTTCGTCTGACACATATTCCGACCAACATTGTTGTTACCTGTCAGAATGAACGTTCGCAACAGCAAAATAAAGAGACGGCTCTCAGGGTTCTTAAGGCAAGACTCTTCGCTCGGATGCAAGAGGAACGGATTGAGAAAATCGAAGAGCTTCGTGGCGGCCATAAAGCGCCGGAATGGGGTAATCAGCTTCGCAGTTATGTGCTTCATCCATATAAAATGGTTAAAGACCATCGGACAAATTTTGAGACCCAAAATGTAGAGGCAGTTCTTGATGGAGACCTGGAACAATTTATGGAATCCTATCTACGTTCCCAGGTTGGCAAAGGTGAAGAAAAAGTGTAAAGTTTAAGCGTCTTACTTCTGATTTCATACATATGGCACTCAAACGTGTAATTGTGACCGGTGGTTCCGGTTTTATTGGTTCGCATCTCGTTGACGCGCTGGCTCAAAAAGCCGAGCGCATTACTGTTATCGATTCCATCAAACCCAATCCCGAGTGGAAGAATCCGAAAGCAAAATACAAGGTCATGGACCTCCGTGACAATAAGTTGCATGCAGTTTTGGAAAAGGAAAAGCCTGATACGGTTTTTCATCTGGCGGCTCATATTCATGATCGTGAATCAGTCGTTGAGCCGGTCAAGAATGCGGAGATCAATATTATCGGTTCACTGAATTTATTCGAAGCTTGCCGTCGTTATCTAACCGGACGGATTATTTTTGCCTCAACCGGTGTTGTCTATGGCCAGCAGGATCAATTTCCTATTGATATCGATGTACTCCCGCGGCCATTGACTCCATACGCTGTTTCCAAATTGACCGGCGAGCGTTACTTGAATTTTTACTACAATGTTTACCACGTTCCTTATGTAGCTTTGCGCATGGGTAACGTTTACGGTCCTCGGCAAGATTCCAGCGCTGAGTCAGGCGCCATTGGAATTTTTGCCACCAAACTAATGAAAGGGGAGCAGGCCTATATTAATAATGACGGACTCACAACCCGCGATTACGTTTATGTCGATGATGTCGTCGAGGCTTTTCTTAAAGCTGCCAAATCTGACTATGTTGGGATTGCGAATGTTGGCACCGGCGTGGAGACAACGACCAATGCAATTTTTGAAATGACTCGCGAAGTTGTTGGTGCTCAGGCTGCGCCAGTTTTGCGTGAAGAAGTGCAGGATGTGGTCAAGCGCGTAGCTTTGGATGTTTCAACTACCAAGACTAGACTTGGTTGGGAGCCAAAAGTTGGGATCAAAGAAGGTATTGAGAAGACTGTTGATTGGTATCGTGAAAATATTTGATGTTCGTTATTATTTTGTCATCCTGTGTTGTGGCCGCGGTCTTAACTGCGCCTGACAGAAGAACAAAATAGCACACTTACTTTTATGAAAATACTTGTTACTGGAGGATCGGGTTTTATTGGATCACACCTTGTTGACACGCTTGTCGCTGGCGGGCATGAGGTTGTTATTGTCGACCATCATCAGCGGGAGAAAAAACGTTTTCCAAATTCGGCTGCTAAGCTGTATAAATTGAGTTTTGATGATCCGGCTTTGTCGGAGGTTTTTATTTCAGAGCAACCTGACGCAGTTTGTCATCTAGCCGCTCAGATTTCCGTCACTTACTCTGTTGCTCAACCTATCGAAGACGCCAACCGGAACATTATTAACTCAGTTAGATTAATGGAAATGGCTCGCCAAGGTGGTTGCGAACATTTTGTCTTTGCTTCGAGTGGTGGAGCGATCTACGGTGATCATAAACTACGACCAACACCAGAGGTTTTTGATGCTGAACCGCTGTCACCATACGGGATTGCTAAACAGACTTTTGAGTATTATGTGGATTTTTACCGCGACAAGTACGGCATGAAAAACGGCGTACTGCGTTTCTCTAACGTTTACGGACCTCGTCAATTTTCTGGAGGTGAAGCTAGTGTTATTTCAATCTTCATCAATAAATTATTAGCTGGTCAGCCAGCCACGATTTTTGGTGACGGGTCATCAACTCGAGATTATCTGTTTGTCACCGATGCGGTTCACGCCCTAGCTCAAGCTTTGGAGCAGAGTTTTAATGAAACGGTCAACGTTAGCAGTGGCACAGAAATATCAGTTGTTGAACTTTGGGATAGACTTAAACGGATTCATGGAGTTGAGCATGAACTGGATTTTCAGCCTGAGCGGGCTGGTGAAGTAAAGTGTAGTTGCTTAAGCCCGCAGACGGCCAAAGAAAAGCTTGGTTGGCGGGCTCAATTTTCGCTGGACGAAGGTTTGAAACAGACGTACGATTGGTTTAAGGCAGAGAAGCAGGATTAACCATTTGTCATTTTAAACATCGGCTCGTGATAATCGAAGATATGATTGAACGAATTACCATTCAAGACATTGAAAAAGTTCTTGCAGCATTGAAAGACGGCGACGTGATTGTGTTTCCGACAGAAACTTCTTATGGCATCGGTTGCGATGCCACTAACGAAGAGTCAGTCGAGCGTCTTGTAGAAATGAAGGGCCGCGATCGTGGCAAAGGCTTGCCATTGTTGATTCCATCGTTGGAAAGTGCTGGAGATTATGTTGCCTTATCGGTTAAAGCTCGTGAATTAGTCGCTAAGCATTGGCCTGGAGCGCTTAATGTTATTGCTCCAGTCGCTCCGGGTTCACCAGTCGCGCCTTCATGCGCTGTTGGTCGAACTCAGTCAGTTCGTTTGTCCGGTCATCCATTTGCTCGAGAGCTGGCAGAGCGTTTTGGTAAACCTATCGTGGCTACCAGCGCTAACATTTCCGGTGCGCAACCAATTTACGATCCGGGCGATTTCGATACCATGTTCGATGGTGCCCAAGGTCTGCCAGATTTGCTCGTTGATGGCGGTGCACTGACAAATACCGCTCCATCAACCACAATCAAAGTCATCGGCGATGAAGTTGAGGTCGTTCGGCAGGGTGAAATTGAAATTTGAAGATATTTATGGAGGCAAAAAAATCATTTGGACAGCATTTTTTAAAAGACGCATCGATTGTACGTAAGATCATCGATGCGGCTGATTTTTCTTTGTTTGACAGTGTTGTCGAGATTGGACCGGGGCAGGGGGCTTTGACTGATCATCTTGTCGGCCTACCCCCATTTATGGGGGGACGTGAGGGGGGTTTTCGCCTCGTCTTAATCGAAGCTGATCGTGACTTAATTCAGGATCTGGAGAAAAATTATCAAGCCGAGGTGATCCAAGCTGATGCCGCTAAGGTTGATTTTGATAGTCTGAAACTCGGAAATTGGCTTCTAATCGGCAATCTGCCATACAATGCGGCCAACGCTATCATTATGAACGCCTTGACTGCATTTAACCCGCCTCAAAAATCGATTGTCATGATCCAAAAAGAGGTAGCTGACCGGATGTTAGCTCAACCGGGCCAAATGAGTCTGCTTTCCGTGGCTGTTCAACTCTACGCTGATCCCAAACGGCTCTTTAACGTCAAACCCGGATCATTTTTACCACCGCCAAAGGTCACATCATCGGTCATCGAACTGACAATAGCAAAGAAGACTACTGATCCAGAAAGAATCATCAGCCTAGCTAAAGCTGGTTTTCAAAATCGGCGAAAACAACTGCATCGTAACTTGACCGATACCAATATTATGGACTCAGCCGATGTTAAAAAAACGCTGCAAGCCATCAAGAAAAAAACAACAGTTCGTGCTCAAGAATTATCAGTGGCAGATTGGATTGATTTAGCCAGTAAAATTAGTAAAAAGTAGTTAACCACAACGTTCATCAAGCCCCGTCAACACGGGGCTTTATATATGGTATAATTTCCCGCATGGAACCCACACCCAACAATAGGGTTCGCATACGAAAAACCAAACCCTCCTTTAACAAAGATCAAAAAGCGGGGTTTGCTTTGATTATCGGCATTAGCAGCCTAGCAATCATCCTAGGAGTTTTTTACGTTGGTAATCATTTAGCCTCACCACTAATCATTGACTACTCCGGACCATTAGTAAAAACCGATTCTCAGATCCGGGAAGAAGAAATCGCTAAACAGAGAGTCTCTGATGCTGACGAAGACACACTGACTGATTTTGATGAACTCTACGTTTTTAAAACTAGCCCCTATCTTGCAGATACGGACGGTGATGGCATCGATGACGGTGTCGAGGTTGCTAACCAGACTGACCCAACTTGCCCGCAAGGTTCTGATTGCACCAATCTGGCCAGTTTTGGTGACGCTGATTCTGGGATTGCCGATGCGTTAATCGACAATGTTGAGCGCAGTGCGGCCACAGCTAATGAAGTTCAGTCATTGTTGACTGGACTAACCGGTCCTGATATTCGCACACTGTTACTCCAGTCAGGCGCGACAGAAGCAGATCTAGCTGATCTGACTGACGAAGAACTGTACATCATCTACAACCAGACGTTGGCAGAAATGCAAGAATCAGGTGAATACGATCAATTGTTGTTAGGCACGACTGAGACAACAGCATCAGGCACAGTGACCGTTTCCGAAGAGGAACTAGCTGCTTTACAAAACATGACGCCAACAGAAATTCGCGGACTTCTACTTGAATACGGTGCTGACGCAGCAGTTATCGATCAACTTAGCGATGAAGAAGTTACCAAAGTATTTTTCGACAGCCTATCATCTGTCTCAGCTGGGGCAGTAGTAGAATAAATCTAGCTTTCAACTCAGATCACACGATCGTATGAAGTCAGATCAACAAAGACGAGATATTAAACGAAGAATTAAAGGTAGTTTTTTGATTTTTCTGTTCTGTTTTAGCTTAATTTCTTTTATTCCGCTGCAAGCAAAAGCTCAGGCGACGATTAGCTGGGATATGAATGCTCAGTTCCAACGCATGACTTACCGCGCTTGGGATAAGGCTGAAGGTAAAATTAAAGAAGCAAAAACCAAAATCGAAGAAGCTTTAAAACGGGCTTTGGTGACCGGTACGGTGACCACAATCATCAATTTGATGACTTACATGGCCAATCGGTTCGCATACGACGCGGCTGTTTGGGTTGCTTCCGGAGGGGATGCGGAAAATCCGCTGTTTGATCCGACACCGCCAGAAGACTACATAAAATACATTGCTGCCAATTATGCTGCTGAGTTTGTTAATAATCTCGACGCTGAATGGTTTGCCAAGTGTAATCTTTGTGCGCCGTTTGATCCGTATTTTTATCTAAACTTACGCGTTGGTTTCCGTGGTGCTTTTGAGCGGCCAAGTTTGGAAATGCCAGAAGTGGGCGGAATTTGTGCTGTCAATAATCTTATTGCCAATTGGGACGGTTATATCTCTACTTTACAATCAACGATCGATGATCCAACAATTATTACCAGACGAGCCTTAGACACGGTCTCGGCCAGTTTTGAACCAAGCGTTAGCGAAACAGGCGTTGCTTTGGAAACGAGCAACCGATTTGTTAGTGAAATGCTCAGTACTGCAAATGCCAAATTTAACGAATTTATTAAAGATAGTGGATTTCAGCCTGTTGTTGACGTTATTACCGGCAACGTTGAAACCCCGGCTAGCATGGTAGCTTTTGAGTTTGAGGATTCACGCGGTCAAGTAAAAGAAGGCGCTTATAATATTGGTTCGGCTTTAATGGCTAATACCGATGCTTTACTGCAGGTTGGTACCATGGCTGCTTCGGTTTTTACTAACACCTTGCTTTCCGAGGTTATTAATAATATTTACGAAGGGGCTTTTGCTGATTTGAATTATGATTTAACTAACCCATTTGCCGATATTGCTATTTCTTTACCATCACGCGAAAGGGTAGTCGAGCGTTTAAAGTCTTTGCGTTCCTTTACGCCACTTCAGGTGACTGAATTTAATCTGCTCGATGAATATACTGCCTGTCCAGATGTTGTCCGGGGCAGCGCGCGCATGCTTTATAATTGTGTTATTGACACTTCTTTCGCCTCGGCCGTGGCTCGAGCTCAAGCTGGTGATCCGTTAACAGTGCAAGAAGCAATTAGTGAAGGTTACGTTCATGGTGACTGGGCACTAATTCCGCCGGAAGACAAAGCTCGTAATCAAAACACTAATTGCTACCAATCTGCTTATTGTTATTCCAACATAGTTAAGCTTAGGAAGGCTCGAATTATTTCGATTGGTTGGGAAATGGCAGCTAGTTCTACTGCCAACCCTTCAGGCAGTCCGGTGACGCTGCAGGAAGTCATTGATGGCTTTTACGATTGTAATGATCAGAATGCTCTTGATAGCAACCATCCTTGGTGCCATTTGATTGACCCGAACTGGATTTTGAAATTCCCGCAATCACAGTGCCGCACTCTAGCCTACGGTCAGCAGCTGGAAGCTCCGGGTAGCGATAGCCGCGCTGAAGAATGTGTTGACGTTGAAAGCTGTGTTACCGAGGGTCCGGACGGCACTTGTGCCGGCGGTTTTGGCTACTGTGTTCGAGAACAAAATGTCTGGCAGTTTCGTGGCGATTCTTGTCCATCGCAATACGCCAGTTGTTTGAGCTATAAATCGCGCCTTGGCGACCTGGTTGACTATAATCAAAACACCATTGATTACGGCGGCTGTAACGAAGGAAACCAGGGTTGTCTTTGGTATGCGACGACTAAGACTGATGTTGGCGACGGGTATGCCTGGCCCGAGATCACCAACATCGAAATTGCAGATAACCAACCGGACGCTTATAAAAATCGACAATACTTTAACGCTAACATCGAAGAATGTGATTCATCAGAAGCCGGTTGTGTTGAATTGATCGTCCGAGAAGAGAATCTGTCGCTTAATTTAATCAACAACTCCTCATTTGATCGTGATGAGGATGAAAATGACTGGCCCGACGCTTGGATTAGTGCTAATGCTGCCGGCGTTACTTATGATACGAGCGAAACTCAGGGCCGCAGTGGAGCTACAGCTATTCAACCGACATCAGCTACAGTTTCGCAGTACGGTCTTGAATTAACTCAGAGCAATTTTTACACTCTATCTTTTTACGCTAAACAGTTAGTCCAGGGCGGCGCAAATCCAGTAAGCCTCGAAATTGAGATGATTGGCGAGGACGGGACTATTCCGAGTTTGACCGGAACTACTGTGCGCGGTGATTGTAATGTTAAGCCTGGACAAACAAATAAATTAAGTGTCAGTGGCACTCCGGCTAGTAATGACTTTGAGCGCTTTGAATGTACTTTCACCTCAGCAGCTTTTGTCGACAAATCACTAGCGGTCATGACTACAATCAAGTTGTTGCCAAGTAGCGTCTGGATTGATGATCTACAGCTCGAACAATCAACCGATGCTGATATCTGGCATATTGGTTATAGTGAAAGTGCTGAACAACTAACCACAAAATACGCTAAATTGCCGCCAAAATACCTGGGTTGTAACGGTGCGGACAATGAGCCGACTGAATGTGCCGGCTTTGCTCAAATGTGTGCTGCTAACGACGCCGGTTGTAGTTTGTACACGCCGGTTAACGGTGATCCGGCAGTTTCAGCTGTAGTCAATGAACTGGATCGCTGTCCAGCGATTTGTGTTGGTTATGATACTTACAAGCAGGAACCAACCCGTTATGACGTTACTGGCGAGTTTCCGCTTTACTTTATTCCAGATTCAGCTCAACAATGTGAGGCGATTGATGTGGGCTGTGATGAATTTACCAATTTAGACACTGAGGAGCGCGAGTATTTCACTTATCTACGCGCTTGTGTCACCAAAGATCAGGCCGCAGACAATACTAATAGTGATAATGAGGCAACATATTACACTTGGGAGGGTTCTGATCGCTCCGGTTTCCAGCTGCGCGAGTGGCATTTGCTGGAATCAAATTTAGGTGCTGACCTAGCCGATGCGCCGTGTACTCATTGGATGACGAATGATGGCGGTATTTTCTGCCAAGATGAACCAAATCCTATCACTGACACCTGTCAGAGTCACGAAGATATTTTTGATAATCCTGACTGTCGCGAATTTTACGATGTCGCCGGCGCAATCCATTATCGCGAGTGGAGTCGAACAGTAACTGTGAATGACGAGTGCACTACCTATCGTAAAACCGATCTAGCCGGCATTAATGCGGCTGACAGAACAACGAACTGCCAAGCATCCGGTGGATATTTTGTCCCCGAAACAAGCAATTGTCTTTATTACGGTTACAATCTTGAAAGTAGCAGTTGCGATGCCGACGCTAGCGGTTGTCGTCAGTACACCGGCGGTCGCAGCCGTAATAGCCGTGTCGTGTTGACTGATAACTTTGAAGGCGATCTCAGCGCTTGGGATACGTATAACGCGACTGACGTCACGCTGAGCAACGAATCGATTGCTGTCGATGGTCATTCAATTTTCATCGATAATTCCGGCATTACCAGCTATATTTTCTACCAAGGCACGGAATGTACTAATCCGGCTGGTTGTCCTTCGACGGTCGGCAATCTCGGCGGTGAATGTACTATTGCTGAAGGCCAGAAGTCCTGCGGTACACTAGTGGGTGATATCTTCCCTAACAAACTGTACTCATTGAGTTTCTGGGCAAAGGGTAACAACGCAATCATTGATGTTTATATGGGTAGTCCGACTGCACCGTATACGGTTGCAGGCAGATTTGCTATCGAACTAGACTTGACCTCGGAGTGGCAGCAATATTCTTTCGGTCCGATTAAACTGAACGACTTTACTGGCGACCAGGTCTTGAATTTTAATCCTGTCGGCGGCGAGTATTATCTCGACAACATCGTTCTGCGCGAAGGTGAGCAAGATATCAACCTGATTAAAGATACCTGGGTCACGCCAGCGACTTGCGATCGAACTGCCGACGGCATCCCTGCACCTCAATATCACCTGGGTTGTCAGGAATATACTGATCAGAATGCTGATTTGCACTACCTCAAATCATTCTCCCGACTTTGTAGTCCGGATGCGGTTGGTTGCACCGGTTACTATCAGACTAATCAAACCGAGTCGACATTTGCTCAAATCTTCAACGCCACCTGTAACAATCTTGATATTAATGTTGATGGTCAGCCAGATAAAACAACCGGTTTGACCGCCTGTCGTCTGTTGCAGAATGCTGCCGGCACTGATTACGATGCCAACTCGCAAAAACTTTGCGACATTACGCCGGGGCAATCGAGCTGTCGTTTCAATCTTGATTTTGCTCTATCGGAAATCGACCTGACTCAAGCTAGCCTGGATCATCTGGTCTTTGCGCCAGATACGGCTTTAGCACGAGCTGATAGCGAGATCTACGCCATCTTAAGCGATCAAGATTCTTGTACAGCGGCTGGTGCTGGTTGTACGGAAATGGCTTTACCAAAGTTAAGTCCAGATCGCTCTCTCGTTAGCGAATGGGAGACCAAATACTTACTCGATACACCAGAGAATTACGACGAACTACTCTGTAACGCCGATAAACTTTACTGTGAGTCCTTCAATGCTGGTGGACGCGGTGATTATTACTTTAAGAATCCGCAAGATCACGTTTGCGAATACAAGACTGACATCATTATTAGCGGCACAAAGTACGATGGCTGGTTCCGTAAGGGGACTAATAACTTCTGCTACGGCGCTGGTAATTGTAGCGGTGATAATGCGGTAAATTGTCAGCGAAATTCTGATTGCTCGGTGCTTGGCTTAGGCACTTGTCGTAAGCTAGCCGGTTTCTGTGACGGTGATCCGGCGATTACCTGCAATCTTGATTCTGACTGTGCTGAAATTGGAGTTGGTTCGTGTGTCATTACCACCAGCTCTTATGTGATCGGCGGTAAACTTTCAGCAATTTGGAAGAATGGCGACCTTAATTACACCGGTTGGGTTGGACAGTGTACAGCTGAATACAGCGGTTGTAGTGAATTCCGTGATCCGCTCGATGTTGACGATAACGAAGTTTACGGCCTAGTTGATGGCACTTCTTATCACTATATTGATAATGAAAATCTGGACGAAAACGTACTGCGCAGCGAGTCACGCTGTAACGGCAAGGTTAGCGTTAGACAGGGCTGCTCTCTCTTTAATGATACGTCTAGCACTGAAACTAAATACAACGCCAGTGCGACTTACGTGGCTAGTGTTCACGCTGATACGCTCTTTGGCGACCAACCGTATTCCTTGGTAGCACCGATTAATTGCGACGGCCGTGCCAATTCGAGAATGACGACCATCGGCGGCGAAGTGGTTGATTTGTGTAAATCACGTTGTCGCTATGTCAGAGAGAACATTTACGATATTTCAGAAGATCCGGCAACGTACAACACGGTTTCCGAACAATACATTATTGGTGGTTCTTGTTACACTGTGTCAGATTGTCCAAGCATGACCAGCGAAAGCGGTGAAACGTTTAGCGGTACTTGCGCCACTGGTTTGGCTGGTCGTGGGGATTTGGATGGACAAGATGTCACTATGCCACGTCTCGTTAACGACACTAACCGTATTTTAAAAGTCCAACGCGATCGTCAGTGTAGCGAATGGTTGACCTGTGCTTCCTCGATTCGTGTTTGGGACGAAGCCACCGCTAGTTATCGCACGATTTGTGACGGCATTAATCTTTGTACTGAATATTCAACCGGCGAAGGCGACGCCTCTTTCTGCTCTGAGTGGGATCCGAACGATCCGGCGGTCATCTTAGATATGGATCGTTATACTAGCCGGGATATTTCCTGGTTCGGTGAAGAGTATTCCGGTTACGCTGTGCCTAATTTATATCCCATTCAACATCTCTCTCAGGTGAATATGTCACCGCCGGTTGGTCTTTGCAATACGCCTGGCAATCCTGAGCACGGCCAGCCGTGTACAGTTGAAGGAGATTGTGGCGGTGGTGCCGCGACTAGTCTTTGCGTTCGTAGCGACACCAAAGAGTATCGCCTCGGCTTTGTAGCTGGTGCCTGCGATGGTGCTCACGCCACGGATTGTACGGTTGGGTATTGTTCCAAGTCTGGCAATCCTTGTTCTGACGCAGAAGGTTGTGAAAATTATGAGGGCAGTTGTATTGCTGGTACCTGTTATGACCTGACGGCCGATAATTGTTTAGCTGACACTGATTGCAGTGGTGATGAAATTTGTCGCTCTGGTGTTTGTGCTTTACAAACTGGGACCTGTGGTTTGAATCTTGCCTGTGCGGCTGGCTCTACCTGTTTCCCTTCAGTTTCGACTAAAGAAGGCTCATGTTACCGCAACCGCTGCATACTGGCCGTTGACGGCAGCCGGTTCGTTCAAGCCCGCACCGAGGCATCAAGCTGCCGAGCTTATCCAGAACAAACCAGCCCATTCCCAACTGATATTGTTGATATGTGGGTTAAACCTGAACTCGATACTGATAATCAGGTTTCGGGCTACGATTATTTGGAAAAAGTCAGCGACATCATTGGTACTGTCACCAATGCTGATGATTTCTACTACTCGCCATACAAGAAGCACATTAATTTTGAAAATGTTAACGTTTGCGAACCAGGTGAACCTTGCGAGTGTAGTTATAAGAAAGTTACAGCCGGTACATCAAAGTATATTTCAATTGATACTGACACCAACTTTATTGCTGATTGGGTAAAAGATGAAGTTTTAAGTACAACCGGATTAGGTATTTGTTCCGGTGGCGAAGCAGATGGTGTTTTCTGTGCGGTTGAGAAGGGCGGACTGATTTTAGGTGATAATGCTCCAACTGATACTTTCTGTGCCAAAGCGGGTGGCATCTGTCAGCCGATTAGTTCAGAGGATTCAATTATTGGCTTGCCTGGTTATTGTCTCGAGCGCGATACGTCTATCAACATCAATGGCGATCCGGATAAACAGGCTTGTCTCACCTGGTTCCCGGTTGATCAACTCGAAGGTCAGACTGATTTGTACGCCAAGTACAAAACCGCCGGGTACTTTGAAGATGTGTACATGTGTACTTTTGTCGAACCGGTTGTTGATTTACTGCCGACAAAAATGAACGCTCGTGGCACTGGAGCTACCGCAGTGGCAGGAGATATTGCTTGTGTCGAGGTTGAACATTCTTGTGATAAGGGAAATATCCCACAAACCTTGGCAGATTGCGCAGATAATGTTGTGTGCCCCGCGGGTTACTTCGCGATTGTTGGTGTCTGCGCCTTTAGAGCTGGCAACGTCCCGGATTCTGTCTTTGCCGAGAGCTGTCGAGATCCTGGAGGTGGTGATAATGATTGTCCGTATATTTGTATACCTGAAGATTCCTACCATACCAATGATGCAAATAGAGCAAAATGTAATAAACCAAATCCGAATAATAATAAGATCGAAGTACATACAACAAGCGATAATGATGGCAGAACAGATGTATTTGCTTGGGCTGCTACAACTGTAGGAAATGACCATAATGACGCTGCATATAAAGATTTCGATAGCTATATATCAGACTATAGTGATTGCGTAGAGTCTGGTCATCCCTATAATAATGTAGAAAGTAAAATCTCATTTCCATGTAGCGATGAATTTGATCTCCGTGGAAGAATCGTATGTGAAAAAAGCACTGATCAAGGCTACCGCGAACTCTATCCACAATGGCGTGTTTACCCGGCTTGTACTCAAGTAACGCAGGTGAGTACAGAAAATGAAAGTTACGCTTGGACACAGCGTCTTTGGTCCGAGGGTAATTATCAGCTTAAAGATGTCGCGGATAATCTAACGTATACA
>JBDRDZ010000020.1:0-2474 GCA_043820165.1 Patescibacteria group bacterium | reverse complement strand
ATTATTATCGATACCAGTCAGATGAAGAAAGTTGAGGATTTGCACGAATTAAAAACTCCCAGCCATTGGCTGGGAGTTTTTTTAAAAATCTTTTGTTTAGGTAATTGGAAATCCGGCTTCCGTTAATATATCAATCATCTTTTGCTTAGCTTCCGATGGTTCATCTTTGCCAAAATCCATTACTAAACGATAGCCATTATCACCAAGATATATTTTGGCTTCCATTTCATGGTTTTCGCCTGTCGCATCTTTAAAAGCTAGCTCGACAACGCCATGAGTACGTTCTAAATCTTGTCCATGAATTTTAAACTTATCAAGATTCTCACCTAATAGCTGCTGGGCCGCTTCATTAGCTCGGTCCTTCAGAGCCCTATATTCACGAGCTAATTCCCTCTTACTTTTCATAGGTTCTCGACCTATTTCTATAGACTTTTCCATATAGTTTCAAATTATTATAAAAGTGTTTGTGGTGGTTTAATTATATCAGGATTATCATTTTTTGGATTATTGACGAGCTTGGTAATTTCATCCGCCTTCATTTCCTTGGCCGGATAAGCGTTAAGAAGCTTCAGGAGCGCTCTTTTCTCTGCTTTTGGGTCTAACCAGGCCTGTTCCTCTTCTGGCGTTAAAATCACCGGCATGCGATCGTGAATCTTTTTCATGAGCGAGTTGGGGTCGCAAGTGATGATTGAAAATGTTTTGATCTTTTTACCATTAACTTCGTTTTCTTCCCAGATGCACGGAAAAGCAAACGGTTCTTCATTCTTCAACCGGATGAAATAAGGCTCTTTACCCTTCCCTGTTTTTTTCCATTCGTAAAAACCGTCAGCGATCGCCAAACATCGTCGCTCGAGCAGATCTTTTTCAAACGTCGACTTATCACGTAGCGTTTCCATCCTCGTGTTGATGATGCCGCCGGATGATTTGATATTCTTGACCCACTTGGGCATCAAGCCCCAAGTGAGCTTCTGGATTTTGTCTGGTTCATGATTTAAAATCACGGCCAACTCTTGCATAGGTGCAGCGTTATAGCGCGGTGCGTAATCAAAACCAAAAACCGCTCCAAACCGTGCTTCGAGCGCTTTTTGATTCTTCATGATCGTAAAGCGTCCACACATATTGAAGCGGTTATAAATCTATTTGATTATCTGCGTTCCGGTCGGAATTTTTGCTAAATCATTATTAGTAATACCTTTGCTAAGGAATCTCATAATTTCGTAAGCTGCCGCACCATCTTTAAGATAGATCCGGCGACAAGTGTCTGGATAGACGTAATAAGCTTCACCGTGACGCTCAACATCGAGTAGAATCTTTCCTTTGACTTGATTGGCTAATTTATTCGATGAACAAACGCTGCTGGTATTAAGCATATCGGTCGGGGTCTCAATCTCTGGGATCAACGAAAGATTTAATGAAGTAATTCCAAGTCCAAAGTACCTCATCATTTCATACGCCACAGCACCATCAGCCATATAATAACGCAATTCATCGTCTGGTCGAAGATAATACGCTTCGCCGTGCGCTTCAACCTGGAGTAGGATCTGGCCAGTCATACGATCGATCAAAGCTTCATCGTGCTGACTTGGATCATATTGACCTTCGAGCACTTCAAAACCTGATGCACTTGGTGACTCTGCCTGCTCTGGAGAAACCGTTTCCAGACCCTCTGTTCCGTTTTCCTCGACACTCAATTCAGCTTCTTCGCCTTCACCAAAATTGAAACATCCAATATCTAACACGCAAACGATGTTATCAACTGTATAAAGAGTTTCGTAGTCGCGTTGGATGACTTCATCGCCAAATTCTCTCTCAATGATGGCGTTTAAATTTTGAATATAAGAGAACGAATTTAACTCTCCGGCTACAACTGCAGTTGGCAAGCCGATTAAATTACCCAAAGCATCAAAAGCACCACCACCGGAATTACCAAAATCGATAACCGCATCACTCTTGATCCAGTTATGTCCATTAAAACCAGAAACAATACCTTGTGTTGTCGTAATGGTACTACCGGCAATTCCTGGATAACCAATCATGGTTAGCTCATCACCATGAACTAAAGAGTCTGGATTACCATATGTGACTGATGAGTCAAATTTATATTCAACTACTTCGTCATCAATGATGTCATACGCCTCCATAAAGGCATAGTCATAATAATCGTTATATTCGTAGGCAACGACATCAATATAAAACTCATAGTCTGGAGCCGTATAACTATTCGGGGCAATCCCGCCGAGACAAACATCGTACAGATAAGCATCGCCGAGATAATCAATATACATGGCGACGTGAGCATTAGTAAGTATTGTGTTTTCTCCAATAACGACACCGGAGCCGCTAGCATAGAACTCGAATTCGTCATCGTAGAAGAAACCGCAAGAAATGTAGACAACATTGTCGAGATTTTCTTGAAGCGTTGTTGCCATGGTCAGTTCTGCGGCTTGAGCCGAGGCAAATGGCAGGCCACCGAT
>JBDRDZ010000019.1:0-7124 GCA_043820165.1 Patescibacteria group bacterium | reverse complement strand
CAATAAACTTTAAAAAAACTGATGATCGGATGTTTGACTTTTGTAGCGATCGCGTACATTGTTAAACATTTCTTGCCCTACATTAATCGGATGGCACGATAGACATTTACGTATTTTTGCGCTCCAATTTTATTTACAAATTCAGTCAATTCAAAAATCACATCATTTTCTGACTCCCAAACGCTCCTCTGTATCAGACGAAAGCCAGCCCTTTTCAACAAATTTCGAAACGTCATACGCGTACCTTTAATCTTTTCCGGAAAATCAAAAGCTACGACGCACAGCTCACCTTCAGGCAATTGCTTTTCGCAGGAAAGTATCTTGGTTCTAAGTGCATTTTCCCAGCCTTCATTGGTGATTTTATATGAAATTTCCACGCCTTCCTTTTTTAACTTGATAAATTTTTGACGCTCTAATGACTTTAGTCGATGGTATATTTTTCTTTTTTCGATCATTGTCTGAACATCTTTTGGATATCTGACAGAATTCCACCGATAGGTGTTCATCCCATTCTCATATATTGACCCTGCTGTTTCTTCTAGCTCTACCAATAAGCGTTTTGTTAAAGAAATTTTTTTCTTTCCTTGCTTGGTCATATGTTTAAGAATAGCAGCGATCGGATAGAATGTTAAACAACTCAAATATAACTACTTTGTTCAATAAAACAAACATCCCCCGAGTCCGGATCACGCACATGGCGTGGTTCCGTTCTCGGGGGCAGTGGGCTAAGCGCTATTCGTGTCGCGAATCTCGAAGTCGAGGACGTCGGGATACTGTTCGATACGCGGCAAGTGTTTGAACTTGTCAGGATGGTAGTCCTTTACCAAACGATCGATACAGACCTTGATTTGAGACTTCGATCTGTCGATACGCATCTTGTCGTGTAACACGTTTAGCGAAACAATGATCCGCTTGACGAACGCGAGCAGGTTGAGCGTATCGCACAGCTCCGTGTCGTGAATCTCTCGTTGCTCGAATTCTCTTTTTAAGTCACAGCCGTTGATCATGGCCGTAATCCCCCAGATCACAGCCATCTCATCCCGCTCGCTGATACTGTGCGTAACAGCGTGCTCGAGGTAAACTGTGATGAAAGCAGGGAACGAGAGGCGAACCGGATTGACGTGGAACGAATGAGTGGACATACTAGTCTCCTGACACTAAGTCCGGGTTGAACGAGCGAACTGCGTAATATAGCAAAAAATCGAAGTTTTGTCAACCAAAAAAAGGGCTTTTAGCCCATTTTTGCCATCAAAAAGAGGGTAAAGGAAGGTTATCGAGCTTTCAGCTTTTGACTTTTTACTAATATCAAACCACCAACGGCAAATCGTGAATCGTGTTGCGGCCGCCGAGTAAAACATCAGATATCCGATAAGCACCGTGCGTGGGTGCTTCGATGAACCCATTCCAAGCTAAACGAGCCAAAGCACCGCTATTAATCCAATCAAATAACCATTCGTTCGTGTATCGCGGATCAAGCTGATCAATACCACCACCAACCTGATTGAGCCACTGTCGATTATAATCCTCTTGAGATCCAACTGTCGGCGCGATTATAATTGGGATGCCGAGTCCGGTGTAGAAAGAAAGTTCTGATGGCTTTGTCCAAAGAATATCAATCTTACGCATCAAACCAGAAAAAGCATCAAAGTAAGTTGGTCGATCTTTAGCATAAAGCACATTGACATAGCCTTTTTTCAGCGCTGTTGAAAGGCTCATCTTTTTAAGTTCTGTTTCAAAATATGACGCTACTTCTGGTCTAGTACCAGCGATTAAATCAAGAATAATCTTGCCCTGTCTAATTTCACGGCGCAAACTATGGGCAATGGTGATGCCAATCTCGCGTTGTGCTCCAGCACCGCCAATGGCAAAAGCCATCCTAACCGATTTTGGTTTTGTTTTTGAAATTGTATCGCAAGTCAAAGGGCCAAGATAAGCACTGAGCATTTTTTCTGAATGACTCATGAAGATGCCTTGCGGATCAAGATTGCAAATTCGCCGCGACAAATCCTCAACCACTACCTGCGGCTCAACGCCGCCGATAGCTTCAACTGGCAAGGGGAAACCGGTTAATTCAATATTGCGCTCCTTAACGCCGTAGAGTTTCAAACGCTCAACAACTCGACCGTTAGGCGCAAAATATCTAATTCGACTGCTCTTGGGATTCATCGGCGCCCAAGCGCGATTGACATCAGCGTCAGTACAAAGCGCGTATATTTCCTCTGGATAACCAAACTCCTCAGCTGCAAAAGCTGGCGACATAAATGTGGATAAAATCGGTTTTGGTTTTTCTGCCAACTTCTCAATTAGATGGCGCATATGGTGCTTCTGCCGTATCAAATAATACAGCTGCCTGGTTTGCAGACTTGGACGTGAAAGATCACGCCGTGGATAAAACGGGGCGATCTCTTGAATCTCATCCATCGCTTTAAAAACTAAATGCCCAACTAGTGGCACACGTTTGAAACGCGAAATGCGTTCATACCACTTACGGCCGCTTTCCCAAAGTGTACGGTCAAGATCTGGGATCCCTTCATAATCATTAGCAATCACTACCTCTTGATTAACTGCTAGAGACTTAAGAACATGCGCTGGTCGTTCATGACCGTAGCCCATGTTCACCGCAACCACATAAGCAATTTCCGATTGCGGGAAATTGGATTGTCTTCCTCCCTTGTCTTCCATGTCTACATTATAACACAGGAATCAGGAGTTAGAAGCCAGGAATTAGCAAAAGTATCAAATATTAAAAAACAAGCTAAAAAGCTAACTAGATAACAATCTCTTGCCAAAAAACGTATTTCCGTGTACAGTACGGCCATCAATTAAATGCTTCTATGGCTCGAAAATGTCAACTTACAGGTAAAACTCCGCTTACAGGTCACAACGTTAGCCACTCTAACGTCAAAACCAAGCGGACACAGGCACCAAATTTACAGAAAAAACGATTACTAAATCCGGCCACTGGCAAGACGGAGAAGATTTTGATCTCAGCTCGCGGGCTCAGAATACTCGCCAAGTGGCAAAAGGAGGGAAAGACCTACGATTTACGAGAACTAAAAAAATAAAAAATAGGGCCGCGAGGCCCTATTTTTTATTTATTTTCTTCATCAGTCGGATGGAGTTTTGAATCATGGTCTCCCTCAATCACTAAGCTACACATTTCGACGATGTCATAAGCTCGTTCAGTTGACAAACCTATGCGTTCGGCTAGATCTTCCGGATCCTGTTCTGATATTTCTCGACAAAGCATCATTCTATTTTGAGCAAAACTTTCCAGTTCTTCTGTTGTCAAATCGCCAAGCACGGTGACCGGATACAAAGTTGTGTAATCAACCATTCCCTGAAAGGAACGCTCCTCGGGAAAACTCCAGCCAATCATGTGAATACCTTTACAAACTCCAAACTTTTTTGCTCGATCAGAAAAGCGAGCGTTAGTCACAATCCAAGCTTCATCAAAGTGTTGACACTTACCGACTGCACCACCATCGACTAAATCAAGAAAACGTGACCAGGTGGCCATCGTGTCCTTCAAGTTGACGCTGTCTTTGTAGTCATTTCGGAACTTCGCTTCGATAAACATAGTGCGACCGTTTTTTTCTGCTACCACATCAACTTCGTGACTAACACACGATCCTTCTATTTCATCATCTGGTACCTTGGCGTCATATTTGTAAGCACGTAAAATCGCAGCCACATACTTTTCAAACTTAAAACCAGCCGGACCCAATTTTAGAATGGCTGTTCGTAAATTGTAACGGCAAGCATAACAAAGGCTTTCTTTTTTAAGCTCATCGAAAACCATTTTATAAAGCTCGTGGGTTGTCATACCGTCCCTGACGTTTTGTTCGACTTCTTGCATGACATGTTCGACAACATGTTTATTAGCGCCAGTACGTTCAACACTGTTTCTAACTTTTACAGAATCATAATCAACTAAAGCGCCGTGTGATTTGATAACTTTGGTCATATTTTGGTTTTAGGCCTTAGGGATTAGTGATTAGTTTATAGATTTACCACCAAAAACTTTCCACAAAACCTAATCACCAATTACTTCCCAACCATTTTATCACAAAAGGAGCCTTTCGGCCCCTTTCCTAACAAGCGAATAAGCCAACAAGCTAACTAGCTAAAAAGCTAACTAGCTAACAAGCCCTACAATAAATCTGACAGTTCTCTTCTACCTTTGGCAGCGTATTCGTCTATACCTAATGCTTCTTTTTCCAAAACATATTCTGACCAAATCTCGATTGCTAAATCTGGATCATCCTCAACAATCTGTTCAACGTAACGCTCGGTAAAAGCAAAATGTAGTTCTTCACGGACCTCTTCATCTTCAAGCTGCAACCAAAGTCGCTTATCCATAATATCTGCAACAGACCCCCCTGAATCTAGTCGACTTTCCATATAGTCGATTAAATCATTCTGAATGTCCTCGACAGTTTTTCCAGAAAGATCATCTTCACCCAAATAAGGCTTAAGAAAATCGGCAATGGCCTCTATCTGTTGTTCAGGATTTTCAATATCAAAATGATAATCAACCGTGGCGTAATAAGGCTTCATGGCTAACGTGATATCGTCAGGTCGCTTGTCAATTTCTGACTCTAACAAACCGTTGAGCAAAGCCCTGGCCGTACCAAAATCCATATTGGTTTCGACCATGCGATAACCAACATACTGAATCGGCGGTGTAAGTTCGTGACGAAAACGATCCAGCTGATCAATAATCATGTCTTTAAAGAAAACAGCTTGGTTATGACTACGTTGCGGATCGCCAATGGCATAGGTGTGCCGATTGCGTAGCCATTGTAAAGTTTCTGTTGTTGGCATGTCGAGTAATCGGAAAACGCCGATCGCTTGAGAAAAACCAACCGAGATAAAATAATCAGCCTGAACGCCAACAATGCCTTCGATCTGTTCGATCCCATAATCAAGTCCGGCAAAAGCGCAAGCGTTAGAAATATAATACTGATTTGATTCGTAAGTACCAGGTGGAATGTATGAATAGGTGCCGCGAGGAACAGACGTGATCTTGATTGTCCAATCTTCAATATTGATAGTGAACATGTGGATAGCATCACAATGAGGCTCCCTGTTTCCTTTGCGTGAATCCAGCCCGAGCAACAAAACGTTGATCTCGTCCTCGGAACCAAAATCAACTTCTGATTCACCGCCTTCGATAGCTGTCTGGCGCTGAGCTAAAACATCGTCCACTACATTCGTAATTGTCGGCGGCTCCTGCCAAGGCGCATCCTCGAACGCATCTTTGCCAAAAGTAAAATACCCAATCGCAAAAATACCTCCTCCCAAAACTAATACCACTAGGGCGATGATGACAATCTTTTTCATACCCGTTTCCTTCAAATAGTTGATCTATCCTAGGGTTAAACTACAAAATTTTTTCAAGTTATGCAAGGGGATAACCAAAATGTAGCCAAATAAAAAGCCCCTGACTGCAGGGGATTTTTATTGCTTTGCCTATAGCAATGCGTCTTTTGCTGCTTTGTTAACTGAAAACTTTAAAACAGTCTTGGCTGGAATGCTAATTTGTTCTCCAGTAGCCGGGTTGCGGCCCATGCGAGCATTACGATGCTTCTTTGCAAGTTTACCTAGTCCTGGCAAAATTACTTCACCTGAACCACGTACTTGGGTGTAAAGCAGCTCGACGAGTGCCTCATAACGATCTTGTGCTTCCTTTTTGGAAACGCCCCATGTCTCGGCCATAGCGGCCATGAGCTGGGATTTTGTAAGTCTTTTACTCATATTTCAATTGGTGAATAACTAATTAAAATTTGGTTAACAATGAAAGCGTAGCATTTTCTTTCAAAAACGGCAATATCTTGTGAATAAACTAATACACATTTATTATAATCTTGTCAAAAATAATTTGCCTCCCAGGGGGGAGGCACGGGTTCACAGTCCGATCGGCGGATGCTCGATCTGGATGTGTTGGAAGCGTTCCTGGGTGACAGGATCGCTCGAGTTGTAGCGGTCTTCGTAGCTGATCGACGGATCAGGTCGGTCAGAGATAGTTGTACCGTCGGCCATCATGATGACGACCTCGCCAGGCAGATCCTCTCCTCGTCTGATCGCTTCGCGGAAGAGCGTCTCTCGATCATCGATCCGATCGGTCCAGTGACCGATAACTCCCCTGTTGTCCGAAAACACCAAACCACGCTTTGTGAACATTTCTCTACCTCCGGAACGCAAGTATAGATGATCATTTTTTAATCGTCAACATCCCATTGACGAGATTATAAAAAAAAGTTAATATTTTGCCGTAGCAAAACAACTATTGTCTGACGCCGTCGTAGCTCAGTTGGTAGAGCGCATCTCCCGCCGTCGGTCAGTAAAGCTGACCTTTGGCGGGATCCCGCCTCCGGCGGGACATGGCTAAGTAAATCGTATGTTCTCAGTTTACATTCTTTACAGTGCATCAAGTGACAAGTACTATATTGGTTCGACCGCTGATGTAGAGCAAAGGATAAAAAAACACAATTCAGGCTCGTCCAGATCAACAAAACCTCATCGTCCGTGGATTTTAGTACACGAAGAGAAATTTGATATGAGAACTGATGCTAGAAAGAGAGAAAATCAAATAAAAAAATATAAAGGCGGAAACGCCTTGAAGAGATTGTTAAATATTAAATTATTACATTGACGCAAAACAACTATTGTCTGACGCCGTCGTAGCTCAGTTGGTAGAGCGCATCCATGGTAAGGATGAGGTCTCGGGTTCAAATCCCGACGACGGCTCCAGACAATAGTTGTTTTATTTGTAGCGCATCTCCCGCCGTCGATCAGCAAAGCTGATCTTTGGCGGGACCCCGCCGCTCAGTATTTCACAAGGCGGGGCATGGTAAGGATGAGGTCTCGGGTTTCCCGCCTGTAGCGGGACCCCGCCAAAGCCAGGTTCCATAGCGACGGCGGGGCAAGTCCGCGCGACGGCTCCAGACAATAGTTTTTTTATTTATAGCGCATCTCCCGCCGTCGATCAGTAAAGCTGATCTTTGGCGGGACCCCGCCAAAGCCAGGTTCCATAGCGACGGCGGGGCAAGTCCGCGCGACGGCTCCAGACAATAGTTTTTTTATTTATAGCGCATCTCCCGCCGAAGTGACAAGGACGG
>JBDRDZ010000018.1:0-5206 GCA_043820165.1 Patescibacteria group bacterium | reverse complement strand
TTGTCTTCTGACATCTTGGTGTCATTGCCGGGTGTGCTGCCAATAATTAGCGAGATACGCGTGGCATCAGCGCCGTACTCGTTGATCATATCAAGCGGATCAATGGCGTTGTCGAGTGACTTACTCATTTTTCTACCTTTTTCATCGCGAACTAGGCCGTGCAGATAAACATGCTTATACGGAATTTCACCAAGAGCGTAAGTGGTCATTAAAATCATACGAGCCACCCAGAAGAAAAGAATGTCATAACCAGTTTCCATGACATCAGTCGGATGAAAAGTCTTCAAATCAATTGTCTGCTCTGGCCAACCGAGCGTTGAAAAGGTCCAAAGCCCAGCGCTAAACCAAGTATCGAGTGTGTCTGGATCTTGCTCCCAGTTCTTACCTTTCGGAGCATCAACACCAACTACTGTTTCTTGAACCTGATTGTTCGTTAAGGGGCCAAATGAGTACGTATATACCCAAACCGGTGTCTCCTCAGTAACCTTCATCTCTGGATGATGAAACTGGAAAGCTTCAATTAGCTGTTCGCGCTTTTCGTAGGTTGCACCATGAGCTGGATCAGCGAGTGGAATCAGACCAACTGTTGTTTTCTCGATTTTGAGTATCGTGCCATAACCAAAGACTACCTTTGCCTGACTGTTTTCAAAAGCAAAGTGATCACCTTCCTTAACGCCATGATCACGAAGACGATAGGTCACTGTTTTGCCGCCATCTTTGATCGATTCAACCGTACGTTCATGAAATCCCATCACATATTCGTCGCCGTCCGGCTGCCAAGTTCGATACCAGACCGGCACGCGATGGCCGTACCAAAGCTGACGACTAATGTTCCAATCGCGTAAATTGTCGATCCAGTGGAAGTAAGTTTTATCAAAACGATCGGGGATGATCTTGATTTGTTTTGAACGCACGACATGCTGCATTAACTCTTTGAGCGTAACTTCCTGACCGTCTTTGATCCCGTCAATCGGATTTTCTTTTGACTGGTTGAACTTAAAATTCTTATTAACGTTAATAAACCACTGAATCTTGGGCAAAGGTTCAATTGGCGTGTCGCAACGGTAGCAAACAGAGAGATTTTGTGGTGCGTCTTCCTCATTTTGAAGCAAGCCGTTTTCCTTCAGCCAAACAACAGCCTTTTCGCGGGCCGCAACAGCAAACATTCCCTCAACCTCGGGTGAATTAATCATCCGACCCTCTTCGTCGATGACCTGAATGCTGACAAGATCGTGTTTACGCGCCATTTCAGCGTCAATGTTACTATGTGCTGGAGTAACACCGAGTGCACCGGTTCCAAAATCCATGTCGACTACATCGTCGGCGATAATTTTAATCTTTAATTCGTTGCCGCAGTAGTTTGCTGTTAATTCCTGACCAACAAATTTCTTGTAGCGTTTATCTTTGGGATTGACTGCAACAGCCGTGTCACCAAACTTTGTTTCTGGACGAGTTGTTGAAATTGAAATTGGAAAATCTTTGTCGTAAGTAAAGGTGTAAAGTCTTGCTGTACCTTCTTTATGTTCAACTTCATCATCAGCTAGAGTTGATTTACAACGCGGACACCAGTTAATAACTCGATTGCCGCGGTAGATAAGCCCGTCGTCGTACATCTTCTTAAACTGAGTTCGCACGGCGAGATTTCGAGCGTCATCGAGCGTAAAAGCTTCGCGCGTCCAATCAACCGACGTACCCATCTTCTTCATCTGATTAACAATCGTGTCATGACTATCTTGTGCGAACTTATCTACACGCTTCAAAAACTCTTCACGTCCAAGTTCACGGCGCGGATCTTCCATGCCTTCCTTAATCAGTAGCTTTTCAACCTTAGTCTGAGTAGCAATGGCGGCATGATCAGTTCCCGGCAGCCAAAGCGCTTTCTTGCCACGCATGCGAGCGTAGCGAATCATAATGTCCTCAATCGCCAACATAACGGCATGGCCGATGTGGAGCGTTCCGGTGACGTTTGGTGGTGGCAACACAATTGAAAACGATTCTGTTCGTTTTTCTAAATCCGGCAGGTTTTCCGGTGTGAAATAACCGCTTTCCTCCCAAGCGGCATAAATATCGTCTTCAACGCTCTTGGCGTCGTAAGCTTTTTGCATCTCTTTTTGATCTGACATAACACGCTCAGTCTAGCGAAAAACGCTGGATATTTCAATGGTGGTTTGAAATTTAGGAACCAGAGGATCAGAAATCTATTTAATTCCCAACTCTAACTTCCTAACTCCCCTTGACTAATTTCCTACCCCGTTGTAATCTGACCCCTTCCCCCATGCTGCAACGGAGGTACAAGTAATGCTTGTCACCTATTAATTTACCCGTTCAGCATTTACATGGCACTCGCAAACCACGAACAATTTTTGTCGACCCTGGAACGGTCACAGCGGCCTCTTATAGTTCTACCGGAACATGCCCACGCGGACGAATTTTCCGCGGCCTTTGGTTGCTCTTCACTAATTTCAAAATTACAAAAACCAGTCGAGATCGCCACCTCGGGAGGTAACATCCCAAAGTCGCTTCAATTTTTAGAACCACCGGTTAAAATTCGCGGTGATCTACCCAACATTCGTAAGATGATTTTAAAGCTCAATGCCAAGAGCGCTAAAGTCGATGACCTCTCCTACAACATGGAGGGCAACGAGCTTCATATTCATATCACACCAAAAACCGGTGCTTGGTCAACGGAAGATCTTGTCATTGATGCTGATCAATATCGTTACGATTTAATTATCGCTATCGGTGGGGCTGATCTTGAAAGTTTCGGCAAGCTGTATCAACTCTACAATGATTTCTTTTTCCAGACACCGATTATTAATATTGATCACTCTAGTGCTAACGAACATTTTGGTCAGATCAACTTGGTTGATATTAACGCTGTTGCTAGCTCTGAAGTCTGTCACGACATTTTCAAACTGATTGACGACAGCTTAATAGATGAAGAAGTAGCGACATACTTTTTAACCGGCATGATTCACAAAACCAAGAGCTTCCGTTCGCCAAGCGTTTCCCCAAAAACTCTCAAGACGGCTGGTGAGCTAATTGCTCGCGGTGCTCGACGCGATGAGATCGTTGAACAACTTTATAAAACTCGTACTGTCGAAACCCTGCGACTTTGGGGCCGAGCCTTGGCTCGACTCAAATCTGACCCGTCAGTCGGCATTGTTTGGACCATGCTAACCCGCCAAGACTTCATGAAAGCCGGAACAGACGAAGCGGCACTCGAAAACATCATCGACGAACTCATGATTAGTTCACCAGACGCTAAAGCGGCCGCAGTTTTCTACGAACAATCAAATGGCGAAATTGCCGTCATGCTCAATGCTCAACGGCCATACGATGCTCTGTACCTTGGAGCACCTTTCCGCGCAGCCGGCACACGCGAAGAAGCGTTGCTCCGTCTAAAAGAAAAAGATATCGTCGCTGCCGAGCGCCAAGTCATCACCCACATCAAGAATCAAATGGTCACGGCGAAGTGAGATAAACTAAATCGTTTTCCAATTAAGCATAGCTGAGCCCTACTTGTAATTCTCAGGATGACAGAGGGGTTCTTTTTTTGGTTTTATGATAAAATATAATCAATGTCTGAAGGTCTACTGATTAATTACGCTCGACGTTCCATGGCGCCCGAAGCTCGCGTTAATGCTTTTGTTTTAAGCGAACCTCGACTAACCTGGACGGCTCTCTTTTTTGATGATTTTCCTAATGCAGAAATTTATTTGGTTGGCGGCACGCTACGCGACGTGCTTTTAGGACGTCTACCTAAAGACATCGACCTCGTCATTCGCAATGTGGTACTCGACGGTGTGGAAAAATGGCTGATTGCCCACGGTGCCTGTGATTTTGTCGGTCGGCGTTTTGGTACTTTTAAATTTGTACCGCACGGTTTGGCAGATTTTGAACCGCTCGATATTGCCCTGCCTCGTACCGAGCTAATTGGCGAAGGTCATGCCAGCGGCCGCAGTGATTTGGAAATTCGTTCTGATTTTAAATTGCCGATTAAAGAAGATCTCTCCCGCCGCGACTTCACCATCAACGCCATGGCTTTTGACATCAGAACCGGTCGGTTGATCGATCCGTTCCTTGGTCTGCACGATCTCGATGCCGGATTGATTCGCGCCGTCCTTAATCCAGAAGAAAGATTTTACGAGGATGCCACTCGCATGTTGCGTGCCTTACGCTTTGCCAGCGAACTCTGGTTTGGGATAGAGGAGAAAACCTGGCGATCAATTCAAAACAATCTTGATTTATTAAACACCACCGTCCTCGATGATGACGGCAAGCATCGCTATTCTATCCCTCGCGATGCCATTGGCCGGGAATTCATGCGTGGTTTGGTAGCTCACCCGGTTCACACGTTGCATCTTTGGCTCGAGGCCGGTGCGCTCAAGATTTTTATGCCTTCGGTGGCTAGTCTGAAGGACATTGTTGAACAAGATGGCGAGACAGCGCTTGAGAAAACCAGTGGTGCACTGCACCTGCTCAAGCGCTCCAGCTTTCTGCATGAACACGGCTTTGCCAATGTCTCGCCCAGCGTGCTCGTGGCCGCCATGCTCGCTTTCACTCAGGAGAATAAGGCAAAGACCGGCTATCATGTTTGTAAAAATCTTTATTTTCATCAGTTTCCTGAGTCGCACGAAGCGCACGTCAATTGCCAAGACGTTTTGTGGTTCCTCGAAAATTTACATTTGTTTGAAGAAACCGATCCAGCTAGCATGCGGCCATCAGAATTTGAGCGGATGTTTTTCTCAGCTCGTGGCCGCAAACTTTTACTACTCATGCACGCTGTCTTAATTGCCAGCGGTCATCATTCAGTCGCTCGCGATCGCTTGCACATTGCCCGTCGTTTACTGCAGCAACTGCAAGATCAGGCTAACACTCTTGAAGTCGAACGCCTACCACGTCTCATTCATGGCCATGATATTGCTGAGTTGGAAGTCAGCCCTGGACCCATCTACCGCGAATTACTCGATCAGATCCGCGATGCTCAGCTAGCTCATCAAATTCACACTAAAGAAGAAGCGATTGGGATGTTACGGATGCTGGTGAAAGATCTCTAATCAAACAAAACAAAAACTCGCATCTTTCAATGCGGGTTTTTGTATTTCCCCCGAGTTAGACTCAGGGGACGTCGGGGTCATTCCGGATTATCCCAATCGTGGGAATACGGGCAGTCAGGCCCGCAGTCTCCGGTGATGTGGTCGGA
>JBDRDZ010000017.1:0-3658 GCA_043820165.1 Patescibacteria group bacterium | reverse complement strand
AAAACTAATCTGAAAAATTAAACTGATTAAAAACAAGATAGCGATGACAATATCATTCAGCATAAGTACTCGTTAATGGGTCGATGACTAGTACGTATGAATAAAATTCTTCGTCAACGATAGGCTGGATTAGAGCCTCTTTAAAGGCAGATGTTTCGTTTTGAACAACCTCGCTAATAACGCCAATAACGAGCCCTGAAGGAAAATTACCATCAAGTCCAGAAGTAATGACAACATCGTTGATATTAATCTCTTCATCTTGAGGGATGAAACTCATGTGAAGAAGAAACCCTTCCCTACCTTCAACCAGCCCAATTGTAGTTGTGTTGCCAATTATGGCAGCGGGAATCTTACTTGAAGGATGTTCGATCAAAATCACAATGGATGAGTGTCGCCTGACATCTTTTGTAAAACCAATAATATGTCCGGCTTCGATGACTACAGCGCGGTTTGGCATGATTCCGTTTTCAAAACCCTTGTCGATTAGAATCGTAAGTTCATCCTCGACTGAACGAGCAATAACTCTAGCCGTTGTTGTGCCGCTAGTAATAGTCTGTTTATATTCGATCAGATTTTCTAGTTCAGCAACGCTTCGTTCAAGCTCATTTAGATGTGCTTCATTGAGACTAAGATCAGCAGCTAGCGCTTTGTAGTTTTCTAGCTCAATTCTAAGATCATCTTTTTTTGTAAATGTATTGGTGTAGATTTGAGCGATGCCCTTGGCGGCAGTCGTTAATGATGCCTGAATGCTTTGGGTGAATTGAGAAATTGGCTTCCATTGATTTATTAAAATTAAACCGAAAATGACAATAATAAAAATAACGCCTCTTCTGATTCGTTTTCTTGATTCTGACGCTAATTTGAGTTTGAGCTGTGCCAAATGTTATACATTACTCATAAATATCATCTGATGTAGATGGCAAGTTAACGTCGCGAAGTAGAGCTTCGTCTTCAAGCAAGACACCTGTACCGCGCGCGACGGCTGTTAGCGGATCATCGGCAATTCTTACTGGAATATCGGCTTCTTTCGAAATAATTCGGTCAATTCCTCGCAGTAATGAGCCGCCACCGGCTAGAACGATACCTCGTTCGTAGATGTCAGCTACAAGTTCTGGTGGCGTAACTTCAAGAGTAGCTTTAATATTATCGATGATGGTTCTGACAGATTTATGCAGAGCCTCGCGAATCTGTCCGTCTGAGGTAATAATTTGTTTTGGTAAACCAGTAATCAGATCACGACCGCGCATTTCGAGTTCAAGCGGTTCCTCAAGATCGATTGCACTGCCAATCCGACATTTAACTGTTTCAGCAACACGTTCACCAATCAGCAGATTAAAAACATCCCGAGCGTACTGAATAATGTTTTTTGTCATCTCGTCTCCAGCGACCGATAACGATTTCCACGTAACAATACCGCTTAAAGATATAACAGCAATTTCTGTTGAACCGCCACCAATATCGACAATCATGTTGCCAACTGATTCAGTGATCGGAAGTCTAGCACCGATAGCTGCAGCCATCGGCTCTTCGACGAGGAAAACCTGACGAGCTCCTGCGCCGAGAGCGGCATCTTCTGCAGCCTTCCTTTCGACCTCGGTAATTTCTAGGGGTACGCCAATAATTACTCGCGGTCTAGGTACAATTGTGAAAGAGTCTTCGTGAACCTTGTCAATAAAATATTTAAGCATTTTTTCGGCAATTTCAAAGTCAGAAATTACACCTTTCGTTAGAGGGCGTGTGGTCACGATATGTGGCGGAGTCTTTCCGAGCATGTCTTTAGCTGTATGACCTACTGCAATTATTTGATTCGTTCTTGTATTCAAAGCAACAATGGAAGGTTCATTCATAATGATCCCCTTCCCTTTGACAAACACGAGGGTATTGGCTGTTCCAAGGTCAATGCCGACATCCTCAGAAAATCGACCAAGAAATTTGTTCAACATATTTTGTAAATGCCTTGAGGTGCTATTTTACCTGAACAAGCTATATACATCAAGTAACAAAAACAAGCCCATTTAGAAGGCTTTTACGTATTGTGGATGAAATTTATACCGCCTCTTTTTTACTCTGAGCCGATAGGAAGAAGAATTCAATTAATCCAATGACTACAATTAATAAGACAGCGGTCAACCAGGTCAATAATGACTGACTGGCGAGAATAAGATTACCAATAACGAGAATTGTCAGCATAACTCCTTGGCGTACTGAACGCTTGATCGCGTCTTCAAAGTCTCGCTTTTTATATCTTCTGGCACGAATAATGGTAGCGATAGTTGTGAAGAAACCAACTAAACCGATGAACAGAGTGATATAAAAAACAATAAAAAAACCAATGCTTGCACTTGCCGGATCGGTGTTGAGAAGAATGATCAGCCAGGCAGCCCAGGCAATCAGTGTCCCAATTCCGAATGTTAATAAATATTGTCTCAGGTTCATATTTTTTCCTGAGTCTTATTATACTCTATTTTTGATTTTGATTTAACGAACTTATTCCCAGAAATCTCCAGAGAGAATTTTACAGTTGATTTGATTCAACTGAATATCAGGAAAATCTATATATAACATTTGTTTGAGCTCTTCAGAAGATCTTGCTGCTTCGCGCATCGCTGCATGATGCCGACAAGCTATTGTTATTATTTTGTTGTTATATGAAATTACTTTAACATCGTTTTTAACATGATCTTCTAAAATGTCTCGCATTAGTTCCTTGCTTCTTTTTGTGATTAAAGAGGCTGTTACTTGCCGGCCAATGCCGTGTCGGGCCAGGGTCGAGTTAATCAAGTCATTAAGAAGAATCGGTTTTTTGTTATACGTCTTCTTTTTCATATTTATGACTGCGAGAATTCACAAATGTCCTTAAAATCACAATATGAACAATGAAAGCCTGGTGTAGCTTTAAAGCCTGACGAACTTATTTGTTCAACTGTATCCTGAATTTCTTTAGTTAGTTTTTCTTTGTCTTTTTGTGTTGCCTCAAAACTCAGTACCGAGTTATTTTCAAGATAATGGTAAGTAAGTCGCTTAATGATTAACGGTGGATCAAAACATTGCTCGGCAGCCATCTGATAAAGAACTAATTGTTTTTTCTCTTGCCAAGATAGTTGAGATTTTGGACTACCAGTTTTATAGTCAACGATCTCATAGCCTTCCCCGATTTCATCAATTCGATCAATACGTCCTTTTAAAGTAACGCCGGCTAATTTTAGTGTAAAGCCCTTCTCGAGAAATTTGATTGTAGGCAAATTTTTATCAAGAATATTATAGTATTCCATTAAGGATGCTTTGCCTTTATCGTAGTATTCCTGTTTAAGGTTTTCATTCGGATACCATTCGTCGATCCAACATTGATTGTAGATGGCTTGCAGTTCGTTTGGAGTAGGTAGCTTTGGAGGTTCGTTTTTTGATTGATCAAAAAGCGAAGCCTGAGGCATGACTTGTTGGCTGAGCACTAGCTCCATAAATCGTTGTAAAGTATTGTGCATTGACTTGCCAAAACTCAAACTGTGACGACCGAAAACAGGCACCTTTAAGATATGAGCGAATTTGTATTGCAACGGACAGCTTGAGAAAGCGGCGATTTGCGTGAAGCTAATTGTCTTCGGCAGCTCGTATGGTTTTTGATCAGCTGCTTTTTTTTCATACTCTGTTTCATTCTTCA
>JBDRDZ010000016.1:0-7533 GCA_043820165.1 Patescibacteria group bacterium | reverse complement strand
GTCGGGCTGATTTTTATTTTTTTGCTTTTAGCAGAAAAATTAATGTTTTCGTGATAGAATCAAAAATATGAAAATTACCCACGTGGCCGATCAAGGATCAGTAAAGTTAAATGAAGATACCTTGCTCATTCAGCCGCCGATTTTCGGCGTCTTTGACGGTGCGACAAGTTTAGATAAATATCAGGATGATGATGGTCATACCGGCGGTTGGATTGTCGCTCATCTGCTTTTAGAGGCTTTTGAAAACGCTAAAGGATCGTTATTGGACACTTTACGTCAAGCAAACAACGATCTTCGTGACAAGATCATTGCTGCCGGACGTGATTTTGATGATAGCGGACTACGATGGCGAGCTGCTGGCGCCGTGATCAAAATTGATGAGAATGAAATCGAATGGGTGCAAATTAATGATTGTGTCATTCTGTTCGTCAGGTCAGATGGATCGATTCAGGTTGTTGGAGGACCTTCACCACATGAAGAACCCCTGTTATTGCAGTGGCAAAAATTATCTCAGGAAGGCTTAGGTTGGCAGGAGATAAGAAAACAATTGCGTGAAAAAATGTTATCACACCGAGCAGAAGCCAATAAACTTTATGGTGTAATCGACGGTGACCCGGCCTTTGAATCTTTTATCGAAACCGGAGAAATAAAACGAGATGGAATCACAGACATTTTGATTTTTACTGACGGCTTCGAGTTGCCAAAAAAAGATCCCAAATCCCCTGCTGATTATCAGCCAATGATCGATCTATATAAAAAAGGTGGCCTTGATCTTATTTTAAAGACAATCCGTGACGCAGAATCGTCTGATCCTCAATGTCACCAATATCCTCGCTTTAAACCGCATGATGATATTGCAGCTATAGCCGTAAGGTTGTAAATATTTGAATAAAAAAATGGCCCCGAATATCCACGAGTGGACTTGGGGCCGAGACGATTGAATCCGTTGAGCACGCTACATGCGCGATGAGCCGACCGAACGATCAGCAGGCGTGAGCGACACCGAACCAGCACTTCATCTTCAGCCACTCCTGAGGCAGCGATCCGCTGAAGAGTCCGGCCTTCTTGAGGCACTCCAGCAGTTCGTAGTAGCACATGTGCTGGAGAATCTTGACGCCACGTTGGCCTGTACAAATTGCCTGTTTGTCATCAGGTCTGACTTCGATCATCTCGAAGTCCCGGTCGCGACACCAGCTGGGCAGAACGTCGAACTGATCGCGAGTGATGATAATGGTTTTGCTATTGCTCATTGGATTTTCTCCACTTTTAGAGCCGCCCTCGTTGCAGCTCATTTAAATAGACAAAAACCAAGAAGCGCCACCCAGACGGTAGCGCTTCTTGTTTTAGAACAACATTAAAGCATTACCGTCCGGGAGGCGTAAAGAAGAAGAAAAAGTTTGTGGTGTTTTGCTGGTAATGCATATCTACAAACAACATATGATAAGATGATCCTTTTGTCAAGTCAAAAAACTTTCTCTATTGAATTTCTGCCAGAATCTGACATAGTAGACACATGAATAATCAAAAATTCGACATTATCGTCATCGGAGGTGGGCCGGCAGGCATGATGGCTGCTGGACGAGCTGGCGAGCTTGGTGCCAGCGTTCTTCTGATTGAAAAGAATGTGCGTCTTGGTAAAAAATTGAGTTGGACTGGTGGCGGACGCTGCAATATCACTAATGCTGAGTTTGATAACCGCCTTTTGCTCAACGATTTCCCAGAATCAAAAAAATTCCTCTATTCATCATTCTCCCAGTTCAATGTGGAGAGTACTTTTGAGTTTTTTGAAAACCTTGGACAACCACTGATCATTGAAGATCGAAAACGCGCTTTTCCAAAATCACAAAGCGCTGAGGACGTCTGCGAAGCGCTGCACAAATACATGAAAGCAAGTAAAAACGTAACCATTAAACTTGGCACTGCTTTCAAATCATTCATCGTTGAAAATGATGCACTCAAAGGCATCGAAACATCAGCTGGATCTTTCTTCGCAAACAAAATCATCCTGGCAACCGGTGGTTTTGCTGCTCCAGAGACAGGCTCAACTGGCGAAGGAGTTACAATGCTCGAAGCTCTTGGTCACAAAGTCAACAATCCTGACCCAAATCTTGCCCCACTAAAAACTTCTGCTACCTGGGTGCACGAATTATCTGGCACGACTGTGGACGACATGACGCTGCGCTTCATCCAAGACAATAAAACTAAACACAAGATTCGTGGTCGGCTTCTCTTTACTCACTTCGGTATTTCCGGACCGCTTGTGATCAATTCTGCTCATAAAGTTAAGGCTCTTTTAAAAAAAGGTGAAGTTACAGCCTCGGTCGACCTTTTCCCTGATCATGATCTTGGAAGTTTGGATGCGTTGCTAATAAACCTCTTTGAAGAATCAAAAAACAAACATTTGAAATCCGTACTTAAAGAGCTCATTCAAAAGCAGCTCAGCGAAGTTATTCTTAAACGACCCAAACTCAAACTTGGTGATATAGCTGTCCATTCAATAACCAAGGAACAAAGAAAACTACTTGTAAAGACACTAAAAAATCTAGAGTTTCCCATCGATGGTACAATGGGACTTGAATGGTCTATCGTAGCTGATGGCGGTATTGCTCCTGAAGAAGTTGATTTTAAAAAAATGACTTCAAGAGTCGTGCCAAATCTATATTTGGTTGGCGACACCATTGATATCAATCGACCATCTGGAGGATTTTCGCTCCAACTTTGCTGGACAACCGGCTGGATTGCTGGAACTCATGCCGCGCAATAAAAAATCAGACCCGCGGACACTACTTGTGTCTACGGGCACAGGATCAAGGCGTGGGCCACCGCTCCTGTTCGAGATGACGGAGGTGTACTTCAACGATTGAACTGAAATACAAATTGATCATTACAACCAACTGCTCCGCAAAGTACACTGAGCGATGTTGTCCGCCTGTACAGCCAAAGGCGATACTGAGATATTCGTAGCCCTCCTCGTGATAGCGCACGATGACTGAATGAAGTAAATTCATGACATTGCTGATAAAATGTTGACAAACGCTATGCCTCGCCATGTAGACGATGACTTCGTCGTCAAGACCAGTCAAGAGCTTATACTCGTCGTGACGACCAGGATTGGGCATAGCGCGGCAGTCGAAGACAAAGCCACCGCCGTGCTCGCTCTCGTCAACCGGATAGCCGCGCTTGATGAAGCTGAAGCTACAAACATGAACGTGTAGGATCTTGGACATCTCGCCTCCGCGTTTGAAAAGTACAGAGAATAAAATTAGCACGGATAAATAATCATGTCAAACCAAAGACCGCCCGATTGGGCGGTCTTTTTTATTTCATATTTACCAAATTCGTCCTGGACCGTTCGGATCGTAACCGTATTTTATTTCAGTTCCGTCAGGATAACCATCGTCATCTGAGTCAGAATCGTATGGATCACTGTAATGGATTTGTATCTCATCTCGGTTGCCAAGTCCGTCTCCATCTGAGTCGAGCTGACCTGGACCAAGTGGATCGTAGCCGTTGTCGACTTCGAGCCCGTCGCGATAACCATCGTTATCAGTGTCCGGATCGTTACAATCTGTACCGTAAGTTGATTCTTCAAGGTCGGTTAGACCATCTTCATCTGAATCTTGATACAGTTCAGGATCATTTCCACACGGGGCGACGTCTGGCTGAGTGTAAGGCTTGGCGCCAGCTGGATCAAGAACCTTGGTATTTTTGTCAAAGCTAGTGAAGGTCAAACTGACTGAATAGTTAACCAAGATATCTTCCTCGACAAGCGCTGTACCTTCAACAATTAATCGATAAGGATTCAAAGTTCCCTTTTCAAGCCAAATTTCACCATAAATATTTACCTCCGTGAGCATAGTAGCGATCTCATCAAGGTCATCTTCTGAAATCTCTCCGGTTGAACGGAGCATGGCGATTAAACCATCGTCATTCAACTGATAGGCGTAACGCTCCATGACAACACCATTAACTCGCTGATTAGACAGCTTCTGTGTAATGGTAATGCCTTCGGTGGCAAACTGAGTTAGATAGTCAGTCACCTCCTCGGTGTTTGTATCAACATTTAGAGTCAGACCGTTTGAACCGTCAGTTGTTTCATACAGCCATTGACCGTCCTCTTGAATATATAGGCGATCTGGAGTGATCACGAATGCGAGACTCGATTCATCACTTTCTCCTTCGTTGGTAACAACCGCGTTGATGTTAGCTGAAGCACGGAGCTGATTTGAAGCTGTATCTTGCCAAGCACCGTCAACGTCGATGTCGACTTCATACAATCCTGGATCATCCTCGTAGTCATACTTAACGTCGACTTCGAGCAAATACTCGAATGAGTCAGCGTTTTCGAGGTTTTCGATAACCTTATGCACCATAGCTTCCTGATCAGGAAAAACAGCCAAAGCAGGCATAGCTGCAAGGCTAAATGTAGCGATAAGGCCAAAAGTTGCTAGTTTTTTCACAAAATAAAGTTATGTTTTAACGCTGAATATTAGCATATTTTGGCCGTTTTGTCAATGATTGACGATAAAAAGCTCAAAAAATCGGTTTCTATGTTAAAATACTTTGATATAACCAAATCACATGAAAAAATCCCTATTTCAAAATAGGATCCCCGGCGCTAAGCCAAAAAAGAAGAAGTGGCCTAAAAAGGCCGTAGTTAATCAAAAAATGGTCAAATCAGCTCCTCTAAAAGATGATTTTGGCCAAGACATCAAAATCACCAAAGAATTCAAAGACGCTTTTGACGCTTTAGAAAATAGTAACGAACATATTTTTCTCACCGGCCGGGCCGGGACTGGCAAATCAACCCTGCTTAAATACTTTCGTTCAAAAACCGATAAGAAGCACGTTGTCTTAGCACCAACTGGTGTTGCTGCACTCAACGTCAAGGGCCAGACTATTCACTCATTTTTTGGCTTTCATCCGAAAATTGAAAAACGTCTGGTTCGTAAAGCTCACACTGATAACCTTAAATTTTTTGAAAACCTAGAGACGATCGTGATTGATGAGATTTCGATGGTTCGAGCTGACTTACTCGATTGTGTTGATCGAGCTTTAAAACTTAATCGCGGTCGGGCGACAGAAGCCTTTGGCGGTGTGCAGATGATTTTTATCGGTGATCTTTTTCAGCTACCACCAGTTGTCACTAGAGAGGATGGCAATCGATTTGCTACCGAGTACCCTTCACCGTATTTCTTTTCATCAGATGTGATAAACGGGGCGCCAATTAAAATCATTGAATTGCAAACAGTCCATCGACAAAAAGAAAAAAGTTTTGTCGATCTACTCAACAACGTTCGCTCTGGCCAAATTCAACCGGCTGACATTGAAACCTGGAATCAATGTCATGATCCATTTTTTGACCCGACTGATCAATCTGAATATGTCGTTCACCTAACCACGACGAATAAAATGGCTGATGAACGCAACATTTTTGAGTTGAATAAACTTGAAGAAAAAGAATGGATACTAAAAGCGCAATCAACTGGAGAACTTGGCACGCGCAAAATGCCATCCGAAGCAAAAATTAAAATCAAAGAAGGCGCACGAATCATGTTCACCACCAATGATCCGACCAGGCGCTGGGTGAACGGTAGTCTTGGCATTATTAAACGAATCAAAAAATCTAGTCTAAGCAAACTGCCAATTCTAGAGGTTGAACTTGATGACGGTAAACACGTTGAAGTCAATCAACACAAATGGGAAGTATTCGAGTATCATTATAATGGTGAGAGTTTCGAAGAAGAAGTTACAGGTTCATACTCGCAATATCCGATCGCCTTGGCTTGGGCTGTAACGATTCATAAAGCGCAAGGTAAAACGTTCGAAAAGGTTTTAGTTGACGTCGGCTGGGGCGCTTTTGCTCATGGTCAGATGTATGTGGCACTGAGTCGTTGTACAAAATTAGATGGGATTACCCTGCTGAAGCCATTCCGTGCCAAAGATGTCATCGTTGATCAGGCCGTGCTCAACTTTGTAGCATGATTGCAGACATAAAATCGTTTTGATACACTTTTGAAATAATTCTAATAAACTTATATGAGACTTTTTGGAAAAAAATCTGGCGGCGAGGGATCTGAAGTTAGGCCAACAACCACAGAAAGTAAGGAAAAGAAATCCACTTTACGCATGCCAACACGTTTGGAAATGATTGCCGCGGCCGGTGGCGCTGTAGCGCTCGGCGCCGTCGGTCTTGGATCAGCTCGCGGTGAACGCGAAGCTCCACAATCTCCAGAAGTGACGCAAGTCGTCGATAAATACGTTTCCTACGCTGAGGCTGGCAGTTATGATGCTGACTTTCGCTTCCCTTTTGCCCGTTGGAATAACCAAACTGGCACGGTTGAAGTCAATCCTCTGCGGATACTTGAGCCAGCCTACGTTAGTTTGACAAAAGCGGGTGGCGAAGGCACGGAGGTTCATTTTACTGTGCCGCAAATCCTTATGGAAGCCAACCCAACCAACGAAGCGGATTATGAAGAAATGAATGAACGAATCAAAACAGAAATTCGTGATCAGCTCGCGAGCCACTTGATCGGTTTCAGTTGGGATAAAAATGATTGGGCTAGCACAGAAGGCTCACCTGATCAACCCTTTACGGTTGAAAGCATCACGGTCACAGGAACTGCTTCTCCGGAATGGGGCGGCGGTAGTCAAACTATCGAACCTGGGCATGTTGAACCTGAAAATATCGAGCTCTCCGAGATGCGCGCCGAAGATGCGACGCGACGACTTCGTGAAGTTCTCAGTGATATGGGCATTGATGTTTCGGAAAGTTTGGATGAAATTGAGGCGGATGAAATCCAATTTAGCCCTGATGAAATGGCAACACTGGAAAGTCTGGCTCGAATACTGGGAGAACAAGGCTCGACCAACGACGCGATTTATTTAATGATTACAAAATACAATCTTGGCAAACTAGAAAACGAAGAGGTTGTTTCGATGCTTGATGAAATTGTCGCGAGTAAAAGAACAATTCAAGTTGAAATAAAACTCAAAGAAAAAAAGGCCAATACCGTGCTTGTGCCGCTCCCATTTCTGCTTCTTTTAGGTGCGCTGCCGCTGTTGCGCCGACGTAAAGAAGAAAAAAATGAACAAGAGCAGCCAAAACCAGTACCATCTGAGAGTGATAAGTCAAGGCAAGACCGAATGACTCATAAAGAACAGACAACATCAACAAGTGAACAAAATGAACAAAAAACGACATCAGAAATTAATCCGCCATCGGATGTCAGAGAAGGCGTTTGGGAACCTCGCATGATCAACATGCCGCCGCCACCAGAACTTAGCGAACAAGATTTGAAGGCGATCGAAACAGCTGAACATGAAGATAATCTACTTGACGTCCGACCTGATTCATTACGTGCAGCATTCACAGATGATGTGATGTCTGATATTGCCCATGACTTCTCATATTACGAGTATGTTGCACGTTGGCATGCCTCGGAGAACGAACCGGACATCAATGACATGACGCATGAAATCCTAGCTCTTTGGGAGAAGACTGATAACAAGGAACCGGGCGAGTACCGCAGT
>JBDRDZ010000015.1:0-2747 GCA_043820165.1 Patescibacteria group bacterium | reverse complement strand
AGGTTTCCTTAATTTAGGATCACATCAATCAGGGCATGGAGCTTCTGAGCATTTACCTAAACCTGGTGATGTCACGGCTACGATTTTTGATCTTCGTGAAAAGTTGTTTGATTACAAAAGTGATGAAGCTCTTGAGGATAGTTGGATCTCAAAAGAAAGGCTGGACCAAGAGATAGCGAAAAAAATCGCAGAACATCCTGGAGATGAATGGGCAGCAGTTGACGAAGAAACGCTGCAAGACTTTATTTCTGGAGATGAAACGGATATTTCAGATAAAATTGATATTCCAGATAATTTTGACCACGGCACAAAGCATGTTGCGATCGTTGATGATTTTATTCATAGCGGTATCACGCTTTCCCATACGATGAATTTAATGAAGCATCGAAATCCTGACGCTCTAGTTGAAGGTACGACTTTTTTCCGAGCCAGGCATAGTACGGATAAAAAAATTATGCCATGGCTACAAGAGTCAGGAGTTTCTGGAGTTATGGATAAACCTACAGAATCGGAGCGTGCTTTTGCTTTTCCAGCAGATGAAGAATTATCCAAGGTAGCAAAAGCTTTTCGAAAGGGGATTGAGGAGATGACGAACGAATATTTATCAAGGTAAACATCGACATGAAAATAGCTAGTATCATCATCGCTGTGGTTGTCATCATTGTAATTGCATCCCTGTTTTTATTTTCGTTATTGAGCTGGCAAATTCAAAACTCACCTTCAGTCGTCAGTGAATGCGAAGGAATGGGATATTTTGAAACGATTAAGTGTACTGTCTCGCAATACAAATAAAAAAACCGGCCGAAAGGCCGGTTTTTTTATTCCTATCTTATTCCCAGAATCGATTTGAAAGCTTGTAGCCCCAAAGTACTCCGGAATCGTCCCAAACCATATTAGCCAGGACTCGTCCGTTGACATCAACGAGATCTGCTTTTGATCCATCAGCTTCAACAGATGCCCAATCAACAGCTGAAAAAGCCTGTTTCTCAAGCATGAAAGCGGCAATCGCTTCGCAATCAGCCTCAGTTGCTACGTCTGGTGCAAATTGAATGAGCAAACCATCACAGTTGTCTGTCTGAGCGGCAACTTGCATGATCTCCATATTATCCTTGATTTGCTTAACTTCAGTGCTGAGCGTTGTTGTGGTGACCGCAGTTGGCGTTGTATCCACGCTTACAGTGTCTGTAGGAACTTCAGATGAAGCACATCCGCCTCCGACAGCAATTAAAATTGCAAGTCCAAAAAGCAATTTTTTCATATGCAAAAGATAAAAATTAACTATCAAACTATAACATTCTCAAAATTATTTGTCGAGAAAAGTCAAATGGATTAGTATATGTCACCAGGAGGCCAAACATGAGTCAAGTTGATCAGCCGGTTGCTATCTCAGAGTTCTTCGAGCAGGCTCAGATATTTGTTCGCGAACTTGTTTCGAGAATTTCTGTCAACACAGTCATCCTCGATGACTGGCATTCAGATGAGAACAAGACTGGTGGTCGACTGATCTATGGGTCAGAACATGTTCGGAAGTGTACCTGCAACTGTCTCAGCTGCCAGCTGTACGAAGCTGTCGGACGCGATGACAATCAACCAAAGTTCGGTTTGCATACCTCACTCTGCATGACAGCCGATCGTCATCGTGAACTGTTTAAACTAGCTACCAATGATGTCCGTCTTGGTCAGCTCATGCTCAACTGTAAGTCGTACCTTCAGTATCAGGAGGCCTTTGTTCTTTTTGCTGTAGAGCGCTGCCTGGCTTTCGAAGAGCTCGATGCCGAACTGCGCTGGGTACTCGGTTTGCGGTTCGTCTACTGGTTCGGTCAGACCGATCAAACGGTTCTCAAACTCATCGATTTCGAATTCAAGCGCCGTATTATCGCTGATATCTACTGTCGAATCGACAGATCAGATCGCGAGCGCAAAGCACAAGTAGCTGAATTCGCCGCCATGCACAACTTCCGTCTCTCCACCTAGTCCGCTTCGGCGGATTTTTCTTATCGTCATTTTTCTTATACTCTTGAGTTCACCCCAAAATTTGCTATACTAAAATAATGAAAAAGATATCAATATTTCTCGTGTTTTTAACTGTAATTCCGGCACAAGCATTAGCGGCGCCGATTATTGACATCACTTTTCCGGTTGATGGAGAAAATCGTTTCATCGATGATTTTGATCAATCGCGGGGCGATCACGTTCACCACGCAACTGACATCATGGCTGATAAAATGATTCCGGTACTAGCTGCTCAAAGCGGAACGGTAACATATGCACCAATTCCAGAACCCAGTTGGGGTTGGATGATCAGAATTAGTGGTGATGACGGCTATACTTACAACTACATTCATTTAAACAACGATACGCCGGGTACAGACGACGGTAACGGTGGTGTCGAAAATGCTTATGCTCCCGATGTCCGACAAGGAGCCCGTGTTAACCGCGGCCAGCTGATTGGCTGGGTGGGTGATAGTGGCAATGCAGAGTCGATCGGCTCCCATCTTCATTTTGAGATTTATAATGGCGGAACAGCGATTAACCCCTACGAATCACTTCTAGCTGCGCAAGGCGTTGAAGAAGAACCAAATCATGAACCTGAGCCTGAAGTGTTAGGCGAAACAAGTATGGATCTTGATTATGATATTAGTACTGAGCAAGCTCAAGCTTGGAGTATTAATGAAGACATGGATTTAGCGCTGGCGAGCGGAAAAACGTATTGTGAATCGAATAGTTTAATCAGAACTCATGAACTG
>JBDRDZ010000014.1:0-6637 GCA_043820165.1 Patescibacteria group bacterium | reverse complement strand
TGGATCAATTCCGGCAGCCAGATAAGCAGCGGTAATAAAAAGGATGTTTTCACGCAAAAGCTTTGGGTCTTGAGTCACGGTAATGGCGTGATAGTCAGCAATCATCATGATTAACTGATGTTCACGCTGCATTTGAGCTGCCGGCACTAGAGCACCAAGAAGATTGCCAATATGCAGTACGTTTGTTGGTTGGATTCCGGTTAATAATCTCATACAGCAATTAGTATAACAGGAGCTAGAGGCATTGACAAAAATCATGAATCGTGTAATATTACGATGTCGTCAGGCTCGGAATGATCCGGATTTGACACAATCCCGGGCGCGGCGGTCTCTGCGCACTTTTGCCTTCTGACCGTTCATGTTTTTGCGACGCAGGTTGCTTGATTAATGAGGTTGGATCGCGGAGGTTAGAATGGAGCGTTTTAAATTCGCCCTACAGGTTCTCAAGGGGCTTGACAGTTCCGGCGTCAAGGGGCTGACCGCGTCCATTGACGTGTTGCAGCGACTCACAGCCGGCCATGCGGATAGAGTGGCGCTGCAAGGAATCATGGATCAGCTGCCACTCCACGCGCGACTGGCTGTGCTGCATCGTGGCAATCCGGGAGCAGCAAAGGAGGTTCAGCGCCTGATCGTGTCGCTCGAGGAAAAGTTCGTCAATATGCGCGAACTGCAAGCTCGCCGTAGCTTTGAAGTTTTCGGCAAAGCGCTTGGTGTCAACTCGTTCAGGGATTACCTGAAGGGCACTGATAGCCTGGAAGGGGTCATGGATATCCCAGAGTTCCCGGTCGAGCAGATGGAATACTTCGAGCAGACCCTGCTCGTCGACGGTCGAGTCATCGAGACGGTTGGACTCGTCGAGACCTGTCAGCTCGCGGGACTTGCCTACGCAGGTAGTGACGACACTTTGGTTCCGTACGACTCCAAAGTGTCCCCGAAGGGCTTGCGTTGGGTACGCTTCCAGGACGGGCGGTGCAACCACAATCGCAAGCCAGCCGATTGCCGCACTTCGTTTCAGAAGTTCGAGATCGGAGCCAATGCGATGACCGGCATTGCTAGGTACGTGCAGGACGATCTGGTGCTCTGGAAGCATTTTATGGATTGTCCGGGCTCCGTCCACGCCGGCAGCCGCGACGGCTGCGGTTGTCTCGGCGTCTGGGGCGGCGTGCCGAAGCTCCATTGGGGCTGGGGTGTCTACGCGGATCCCTTCTTCGGCTCGGCTTCCTGCGGGGAGTATGGATCCTAGATCCTTAATCTTCGATCTTTCTGAAGGCTCAACCCTTAACCTTTCGTCTGGAGACTTGGGATCTCCAGACGATTTTTGTATAATTGAATCGAGAGTAGGGTAGTGTATGGATAATCATGGTTTTCCATCCCCGAAATCCTCAAAAGAGCACACCGTCAGAGTTTATTGACTGCTATTGATTTATTGTCGCGCAATCGATAAAGCGTGCGGTTCGGACGAGACACTCCTTGCTAGGCTCTAACGAGGAATTTGCCTTGGCATGAAATACAACAGCGACCGCATGCGTGTGGAAGCTGCGGTGATTACGGGAGGGGCCTGGCAATTTTGCAGATCCGTCCACGCCGACAACCGCGACAACTGCGCTTGTCTCGGCGTCTGGAACGACGAACCGAAGCTCAATTGGAACTGGGATGACAACGCGAATCCAATCTACGGCTCGGCTTCCTGCGGGGAGCTTCTTGTTTAGACGCCCTTGCAGCAAGGGCGTCTTAAATTGATCTGCGCCAGCCGCCAAGCATACGACCGGTTTTCTGCAATTTATCTTGCCAAATAAGGTAACGTCGTTCGCTAATCTGTTTCATGTCATAAGTAAGTCTAATAAGGATTTTTAATTTTTCTGATGCTAATAAGGCTTGATCAATTGCAGGAATTTTCCAATCGCGTTTTTGCTGTCCGGCCTCAATAATGTGCAAGAGCAGATCTAAATTTGTCGTTTTTAGGCGCTCCCCAAGCAAATATTTTTCAGATTTTTCAAATCGCTTTGTGGCCAGATGAGCGTCTTTTATTAAATCGTATGCCAGCTGGAACACTGGCGCTTCGTGTATGGATGACATATATTCTCAGATAATTTCATTAGACAATTTATTTGCTGCCTGGTGTGAATTTCGACGAGGCAAGAGAGGAAAACAAGATGTACAAGAATTTGAGTTGTATTTAGAAGATTCTGTTTTTGCTTTACATGACGATCTGATTGGTGGTTATTACCGGCACGGGCCGTACCAACGATTTCACATTTACGATCCCAAACATCGTATAATCCACAAGGCATCCGTTCGCGATCGCTTAGTTCATCACGCCATTCACCGAGTGTTGTATCCGATTTTTGACCGATCGTTTATTTTTGACAGTTATTCATGCCGGAATGGAAAGGGAACTCACGCAGCGGTGAGGCGACTAAATGCATTCGCTCGCAAAATTAGTTGCAATTATTCTAGGTCGTGTTGGGCACTCAAGTTTGACGTAAAGAAATTTTTTAATTCGGTGGATCACGAGATCTTATTACAGTTGTTGAAACACAAAATTGCCTCGGGGCGAACCTTAGCTTTGCTCGAGAAGATCGTGAGGAGTTATTTGCAAGCTGCAAATTTTCGGGGGGGGGTCGTTATTCGTGCATCGACAACCAACAGGTTTGCCGATCGGAAATTTGACTTCTCAACTTTTTGCCAATATTTATTTAGATGCATTTGATCATTTTATCAAGGAAGAGCTGCGCATCAAATATTATCTTCGGTACACAGATGATGTTGTAATTTTGAGTGACAATCGTCAATATTTATTAAAAATTGTATCAGAGATTGAGCGTTGGCTATGGCGACATAGACGCCTAACACTTCATCCAAACAAGACTTCGGTTCGGAAGCTTTGTCAGGGGATCGATTTTCTGGGGTATGTAATACTACCACACCATCATATTCTGCGTACAAAAACTAAACGCCGGATGTTGAAAAGATTTAACCAAGAAAATAGCGCGTCATATCTTGGCCTTCTCAAGCACTGTGCTGGGTATGATATCTCAGTACAAATAAGAAAAAACCTGAGCGATGGCACAGGTTTTTTTCGTATTTGATTTGTGTTTTTATACTTCCAGAACCACGGGCAAGATCATTGGTCGGCGTTCCGTTTTTTTAAAGAGGAAAGCACCAACTTCATCTCGGACTATTTTACGAATGTGATCAGGATCAGCCTGAGATTTATTGTCTGTGTTATTGGCCAGCTTCATAACTAGTTCTCTGGTGTCGTTGATCAGCTTTCGATTTTCTTTCATGTGCACAAAACCTCGACTGACAATGTCTGGTGCACCGATAACTCGACCAGTTTTTTTAGTGACCTGAATAATTACGACAACAATACCGTCGTCAGCCAGAGCCTTTCGATCACGGAGAACGACTTGAGAGATGTCACCAACACCCAGACCGTCAACAAAGACGTAATCGGTCGGGACCTTCTTTTTTGTCATTCGTGCCTGGCCGCGATTGCCATTTTTGTTTTTGCTGATTTCAATAACTTGACCGTTGTCAGCGACAAAGACATTCTCTTCTTTCCAACCAATGGAACGAGCAACTTCTCCGTTTTCGCACAGAAGGAAATGATTGCCTTCAATTGGCATGTAATACTTTGGATTGAGCAGGGTCAGCATCAGCTTAATGTCTTCTTTCTTGGCATGACCACCGGCATGGACATCCAGTATATCTTTGTGAATTACTTTAGCGCCTTTACGATAAAATGTATCTTTCAGTCGCTGAACTGAGGCTTCGTTTCCAGGAATAACTGAACTTGAGAAGACAACAGTATCGCCTTTTACGATCCGAATGTCTCGATGCTCATCGTTGGCGATTCGTGATAAAGCTGCACGTTTTTCACCCTGAGCTCCGGTACAAACAATGGTAATTTTATCATCCGGATAATTCCTAATCTTATCCATCGGAATTAGAGTTTTAGAGCTAACATGAATGAAACCAAGTTCACGAGCGATCTCAACGTTCGTTTTCATTGAGTAACCATCTAGAGCAACTTTTCGACCAAGCATCTCAGAGATTTCGATAATCTGCTTCACACGTGAGAGCAGAGAAGAGAAGGTGCCGATAATGACACGACCTGGGGCTTTGTTGATAATGCCCTTCAGCTCTTCGCCAATGACTTTTTCTGAAGTTTGATGGCCCTCTTTGTCAGCGTTGGTTGAGTCCCCCATTAAGAGAGTAACGCCCTGGCTGCCGATACGAGCAATTTTATGCAAGTCAGCCGGTGGCGTACCAACCGGATGGAAATCAAATTTCCAATCACCAGTGTGACAAATAATACCAGCTGGTGTTTCTACAATAATACCCGCTGCATCAGGAATGTTGTGGTTAATGTGAAAGAAAGTAACTTTGAAGACTCCGAGCTTCAGCTCTGAATCAACAGTGATTTCTTTCAGATTGATTTTTGGGGTTTCAAAATCAGTCTGTCGCTTTTTAATAATTCCAGCAGCGACGGGTAGGGCGTAAACCGGTGGGTTACCGATTTGGGGAATGGTGTGGGGGATGGCACCGATGTGGTCAAGGTGACCATGGGTGATAATCACACCACGTACATTCTTTTTCTTACTTTTGACATAGGACATGTTTGGAATGATGTAATCAACTCCGGGCATATCTTCTTCGGGAAACTGTAGGCCCATGTCGATAAAAATGATGTCATCTTTATACTCAATTAGCGTACAGTTGCGGCCGACCTCCTCCAATCCGCCAAGAACCATGACGTTTACCGTATCGCCAGATGGCGCTTGGAATGTCTGTTTGGTTTGCCTAGCCTGACTGGTTTGCCCAGTCTGATTTGTTTGCCTCGCCTGATTGGCTTGACGTTTGAATGGACGTCTGCGGGTTGCTTTTCGAATACGCGGTTTTTGCGTATTTGAATGAGCGGCTTGTTTTCTTTTTTCTACCATAAATTAATAGAACGTCTCGTGCTTAAATACACGAGTAAGTTTCATCTGTTGAATATCTAAAACGATTCAAAGATGGGTTTTATTGTTATTGAATTAAACGATCCAACTTTAGCGCTTAGCTTTAGCTGGTTCCCACGTTGTGTAAACAAAGGGGGAGAAACAATCGAATCGTTTCGAATGTTTCGAAAGGATTCGGCTGGTTCCGGGCCAGCTTAGCTGGGCCCCTACTTTACGGGAGTGTAATCGCAGCGTTTGACTAAAAGAAAAACTGAGCTTTGCAATCACTGTGGCCAAACCGAGCTCAGCTCGGTGGTGCGGACAGAGGGACTCGAACCCTCACGCCTCGAAAGGCACAGGCTCCTGAAGCCTGCGCGTCTACCAGTTCCGCCACGTCCGCATAAATATAATAAACATTTTGCACTCGACTGCAATCGAATGGCTTTCTTAGTTATATTGTATCACGATGAAGAAGAAAGAATGATAACATTTTCGGTTAAAAATGTCAATACAGCACCTATTTGGCATCATTCTGTGCTTCGCCAATAACTTTCTTTGTCTTAATATACCAAGTATGAACGTTTGAGAAACGATCAGCCGGGGTAACTATTTGTTTGACGTTAAGATTTTGGATTTTTGCTGCAGTGACAAAAGAATATTGTGGTTGGTAGAGAAAGATCGCAGGGATGCTGTCGGCAACGAGATCTTGAAGTTCGATGTAAGCTTTGGCGCGTTCAGCTGGGTCACTGGAGCTACGGGCTTTTTCTATCAACTCGTCAGCCTTACGATTACTAAATTGTGATAGGTTCAAACCAGGAAATTCAGTTTGCGAAGAGTGCCAAAAAGCGTAAGGGTCAGGATCGATTCCATAAAGTTCACCAGAGATCAGTACGTCATAATCTTGATTTTTCAAAGTTTCGTTTTGAAAGGTGGAGCTTTCAACTGCAGAAACACCAACTCGAAAACCTGCTTGAGTCCACTGTTCTTTAAGTACATTGGCAGCAGCAACTAACTCTGGCGCGTTAAGAGTCACAATAGTTATGTCGAGTGTGGCGGCGTCTTTACTACGAACATCAGCGCCTTCTTCAAAAGTCCAACCAGCTTCTTCTAGTTTAGTCCTTGCTCCTTCTAGGTCATATTCAATTTTTTTAATCTCTGGATGCTCACCGATCATGCCACCAAGAATAAAAGAGTCAATCATTCGGCCATAACCTTCAAGAGCGATTTGAACGAGCGCTTCCTTGTCGGTCGCTAAAGCTAACGCTTCGCGCACCTCGTCGTTTTCCAGAATCTCGTTATGTTTTTGGTTTAGAAAAGCTGCCGTATATTGATGGAGATCTGGGAAGATGATTTGAATGTTGTTTTCATTTTTATAATCCGGAACTACTTCCAAGGGGATATAACTCAAACCTTCAATATTATGGTTGCGCAAAGCCTCGAGTGCACCGCCAATATCGGTATAGAATTTAAAGTTCAACTTTTCAATAAATGGAGCACCGAGATGATAGTTCGTATTGCGTTTTAATGTGTAACTTCGGATATTGCCTTTTGTGTCTTTGACTAATTTATCAAATTGATAAGGCCCACAACCGATTGGTTTTTTGTTTTGCTCAGCTAAGGGAGCGTTGGCTGGGGCAATGTCTTGCCAAAGATGTGATGGTAAAATTCCCACCGTCATTAATGAAAGAAATGGC
>JBDRDZ010000013.1:0-10316 GCA_043820165.1 Patescibacteria group bacterium | reverse complement strand
ATTTGGATTGGCTTGGCATTCATGCCACGCGTCTTAATGGTCATTTGGTGCGAACGCTATTTCGTGAAATCGCTTATCCGGTTGTTCTAAAAAATCCGATGCGCGTGCCGCTTAGGTGGCAAGGCAAAATTTTAGTTGCAGCCGGTTGGAAACCTGGTTGGTCAACGGATTATGTGGCTTGTCGGATTGCGAAACGCTTGGGAGTTGATTCGATTATCAATGCATCGAACATTGATTACGTTTACGATCGCGATCCTAATAAGTACAAGAATGCTAAAAAGATCGAGGAAATGGCGTGGAAAGATTTTCGAAAAATTGTTGGAGATGATTGGGACCCGGGAAAATCAGCCCCGTTTGATCCGGTGGCTTCGAAGTTTTGTCATAAAAATAAGATCAAAGTCGCTATTGTTAACGGAGTTGATATAAAAAATGTTGGCAATGTCTTGTCCGGACGATTATTTCAAGGTACATTGTTATCATAAGGTTATTACCAATATCGTATATGACAAAACTAAAACCACGGGAGGACGAGCAATCAGCTCCGGTAGCACCGGAGGCCGATCCAACGGTGGAGCAGGCCGAACTCCTTTCGTCAGATCAGGTTAAAGAACTTCAGGAAAAATATGAAGCTCTGGAGGCGCAGGAAGGCGAACTGCCGGTGATCGATGTTGAGTTTGAGTCGTTGTCTAACGAGACTCGGGCCGAGATCATTCGCCTGGAGGGAGAATATAATACAGCTTTAGAACAAGCTGATTTTGCAGCGGCCCGTAGCCGGCTTGATGTCTTAAGAGAGTTCGGCAGCAAACTTGCAGAACTGGGTATCGAGGCAGGCAAGAAGGCTCTTGAACTGCTCGATCTTGATACGAAGGAAAAGGCGATGGAAGCTTTACTCGAGGTAATTCCGTATGTGGGTGCTGTTTATGCGGTTACTGGCAAGCGTATCAAAATTGAAAAAGGCGCTGACGGCCTGCCACGTCCTCAGTTGGAGGATATCTCCTGGACCGACCGCGGCATCTATTTGGCTGGCGAATTAATCGTTTCCGGACATATTTTTCGCGGTATTAAAGATGCGATTTTAAAGAAAGGCGCTAAGGCAATCGCGACAGAAATCGGCAAAGCTGTGGCGGCGCGAGGAGGCGAGGTGTTGGTCAAACGAGCAAAAAAAGGAGCAGAAAAAATTCTAGATAAGGCAGTCGAGGAAACAAAAGAAGCTAAAAAAGCATCCTAATCTTTTTATATGATAGACGTAACACAACTGGCCAAATCAATTTCCGGGGCGCCGATCAGTAAAGATGAAAAGATCGCCTGGCTTAAATTGGTGCCATACATGCCTGAAGAAGATCTGCAAAAGCTCATCGACACTTTTGTGGAGCATCGTCAGAAGGTTGATGTAATCCGCAATGATTACTTAGAACAGGTACAACAAGTTATTGATGAAGACAAGGCCGATGAATTGGTGAGGGAAATCGCATAGTTATCAAAAAACCCGCCGAGATGTTTGTCCGGCGGGTTTTTATTGACAAAATCAACAAAATCAGCTATAAAGATTAGCTCATGATATAATCCTCATGTATGCCAATGCCTGATATCTCTCGTTATATTCCTGAAAACGTCAAATCTTGGTTCGCTCCCAAAAAGGAGTTAGGACCTCAGCGCGATCAGAATCAGGAAGAAGATCTGGCTGTTGAGCAGTCAGCAGAAGTTGACGTTTCGCCTGAAGAGCTGGAAAAAAATCCAGAGGCGTATTCAGTTAGCGAGTATGTTCGGAAAAATGATGACGGCACTGAACGCCGCACCAGACTTCTAAAAAATCGTTCCGAGCAGACTGATGATGAGATTTATGAAGAGTTTGCTATTCAGGCTGATGATCAAGATGCCGATTTTGAAACAGTGGGTGATCGCACACTGTTCATTTATCCGAAAGAGCGCAAGATCGAGTTTGATACGATCAACATCAGCAAGCGTAAGGGCGAAGGTTTGGCAACCGATTCTTACAAGGCTATGATTGAGTATCTAAACGATCGTGTTCAAGAGCTGGGTGATGATTCTGACGAGCCTTGGACGGTCGAGATGACAGCATTTAGTCCGGCAACCGAGCATCTTTTCCGCCGTATGTTCAACGCTGAAAAATCAGGTCCGAAAGATTTTGAAACCATGACTGGTACGCTGCGTTCGCTTGATGATATTGAGCGCGACGAGCAGTTGGAAATTGCCCGACGCGAGGCCGCCTAGTTTGACCTCTTGATGAGTTCCTGCAACAGGACTTCATCTTGGAGGTACAACTTGAGTCAACTCGCTACCGTACTTCAGACAGCATCGACTTGGTCCATTTGGGATCTTGATGATGACGAGCGCGAGTCTGTGCTCTTTCTTCGACGCTTAATGCGTCAGCGGCAGGCGACTTGGATTACCTCGATCGTCATCAACGAGGAGATCGACAAGATCCGAGCGGAGCTCGAGGCTCAACGTCGGCTCTACCGAGAATGGTTCCTTCGGCCATGGCGTTGGTTCTCGCCTGCACCGTTCAATCCGGATGACTACATTTTGCCACTCGTGGCTACTTCTGACGGCTGGGTTGACTTTATGCTCGCTCTCGAGCGCCTGCGTTTGCGTGGTGTTCTCATCGAGGAGGAAATGATGTTTACTGGCTTCGGTCTCATGTACTCATTACGAGACTAAAAACGAGCCCTGTCCACTCGGACGGGGTGATTTTATTGACAATTTTCATCATATATTATAGTATCTAATCACAACTTAAACCGTAGAAATTGGGTCGCGTAAGCGTAAGTCCCAATGAGGTATAATTTGAGGCTATTATTGCTTCAAAAAAACTCCCCAACGAAGCCTAAAAGGCGAAGTGGGATCTACGGCTTAAGGCCGTAATTTTAATTAGGTTTCAGGTATTAGTGTTTAGTGATTAGTTTAAGGAAATTAAACTTCAATAAACTAACCACTAAGGCCTAGCCACTAAAAACTAAAGTATGCCCAAAACCCGTAAAGAAAAGGAAGTGATTGTGGCGGAAATCGCGGAAAAGTTCCGTTCGATGAAGTCAGCGTCATTTTCTAAGGTTTCAGGGTTTACCATGCCACAGGCAAATGAACTTCGTGAAAAAGCGGCCGAAGCCGGAGTTGAGGTGTTTATCGCCAAGAAAACTCTGCTCGATCTGGCTGCTAAAGAGGCCGGTGTCGAAGGTCTTGATCCAAAAATATTTGAAGGATCAATTCTGACCGCTATCGGTGAAGACGAAGTCTCAGCCGCTAAAGTCGTCAATGACTTTAATAAGCAGTACGAAACACTAACTTTTGTTGGTGGCGTACTCGAAGGCCAAGTCATCGGTGTTGAAGAAGTCACCAAATTGGCAGCACTACCTACCAAGGATCAGTTGCTGGCTCAAATGGTTGGCTCACTCAACGCACCGATTTCCGGATTTGTTAACGTGCTCGCTGGCAATCTCCGCGGATTGGTAAATGTCCTGAACTCAATCAAAGATGCCAAATCGGCATAGTTAATTCGAAAATTAATATCAAATAATATGACAGACGAAGATAAGAAGGTCGAAGAGACCAAGGAAGAGACCAAAGAGGTTGTTGTCCCTGAAAAGTTTAAAAAACTAGTTGAGGAAGTAGAGCAAATGTCAGTTATGGACTTGGCTGACCTTGTCAAAGTTCTCGAGGAAAAATTTGGTGTAAGCGCTGCAGCTCCAGCTATGATGATGGCTGCTCCAGCTGCTGGCGATGCCGGTGCTGCTGATGAAAAGTCTTCATTCGACGTTGAGCTCACAGCTGCTGGTGACAGCAAGATTAATGTGATCAAAGCTGTGCGCACCATCACAGGTCAGGGCCTTAAAGAGGCTAAGGATATCGTTGATGGCGCACCAAAAGTTATCAAGGAAGGCGCTTCAAAGGAAGAAGCAGAAGAGCTTAAGAAACAGCTCGAGGAAGCTGGTGCAACAGTGACTCTCAAATAAAATCATCACCGATTGTGATGTAAGGGCAGGCCAGTGTGCCTGCCTTTTGTTTTTATTGTTATGGTCATGTAAAATACTTTTGGATATCCACAGCCTATGAAATTTCTACATCCCGAAGACGAAAGGAGGGAACTGACATATCAGGACCTTTTTTTAATGCCCAAATATTCTGATGTTGGCTCGAGAATGAAGGTTGATCTAACGCCAGTTGACGGCGTTGGAACAACGCTACCTATCATCGTGGCTAACATGATGGCCGTAGCCGGCCGACGCATGGCCGAAACGGTTACGCGGCGCGGCGGTTTGGTTGTTTTACCGCAGGATTATTCTTTGGAGCGTATTGAGCAAATCGTGAAGTACGTCAAACAATGTCACCATGTTTTTGAAACTCCAGTTGTGCTGGAAGAGTCGGAATCAGTTCAGACAGCACTAAATCTTATCTATAAAAGAGCGCATGGCGCAATCATCGTGGTTGATCATCAACACCGGCCGGTTGGTATTTTTACCGAAGCCGATGCTGCTATGCGTGATAAATTTGTCACCATTGGTAGTGTGATGACTCGTGATGTGGTAACGGTCGAAAGCTACCGGACGCCGCAAGAGATTTTTCAGGTATTGCATAATCAACGCTTGCCGATTGTGCCAGTTGTTTATTCCGATGGATCTTTGGCTGGCGTAATGACTCGCAAAGGGACTTTGCGAGCTACGATGTATAAACCGGCCGTGAATGATAAAAATGAGATGTTAACTGCCGCTGCGGTCGGTATCCGTGAAGGAGTTGAGGAGACAGTGAAGCGTTTGATGGAGATTGGCGTGGATGTGATTGTCCTTGATACAGCACACGGCCATCAGAAAAAGATGCTCGAAGCTATCCGTAGTATTCGAGCGATTGTTGGGCCAGATCGACCATTGGCCGCAGGTAATATTGTTAGCGAGCAAGCAGCCAAAGATTTTATCGATGCCGGAGCCAACATCTTAAAAGTTGGTGTTGGTCCAGGTGCGGTTTGTACCACGAGAATGATGACGGGTATGGGTCGGCCGCAGTTCTCAGCTGTCTATCGAACCTCGCAAATCGCTCGACAGCATGGTGCGCATGTTTGGGCTGATGGCGGAATTCGTCATCCGCGTGACGTTGCTTTGGCTATTGCTGCTGGTGCTAGTGCAGCATATTTTGGATCATGGTGGGCCGGAACATACGAAAGCCCGGCTGATATTCAACATGATGGTGACGGTGGTTTATTTAAAGAAAATTTTGGCATGGCTTCACGTCGGGCAGTGAAAAATCGTAATGAGAATCAAATAAGTGTGTTTGATCTGGCAAAGAAGCAGTATTTCGAGGAAGGGATCAGTCATTCTAAAATGTATTTGAAAAATAGGGAAGAGAGCGCCGAGGATATTATTGATCACATTACGGCCGGTTTACGCAGTGCTTGTACCTACGCCGGAGCTAATAATCTTGAAGAATTTTATCAAAATGCAGTAGTTGGTGTGCAGTCAGCATCTGGTTTTTATGAAGGCAAAGCACTCGAAGGTGGTTGGTAATCAACAACTATTAACATAGAAAATCCCTAACAATTTACTTAAGAAAAGCTATACCTTGACAGGAATAGCTTTTTTTGACATAATACCGCGGCCCTTTTCCAAGACGGAGGATGTATGCAGCTTCGTGAGGTGATGCTCTGGCTTGTTTATCGATGGATTCCAACCACAGCCTGGAGGCGGTTGCCGGAATCCAGACAGTTGGCGGTTCGAGCTGACGAGTGGCTGCCGGTACACGATCGTGTCCGAGCCAGTCTACTCGCACTCGGCTTTGTCGAAGAGTTTGCATCCCAGATTACTGGCGCGCTGATGCGTCAGATCGAGTTTTGGGCCAAGCACTACGACACTACTTTGACCCGAGCTCACCACGAGGTCTGGAATGGCTATACGAAGCTCTTCCGTGATCCGCGTAACGGCTTTCGCGTCCTCATGACGCTCGAATCAACCTGTCAGTTCAAGTACGATGACCCCGAGAACAGCTGGCTGATCATCACGACTATGCGCCAGCGTTTCGAACCGTATGCCAGAAGCGAACCGCCCTATCAGCGCGACGCCTATCTGACTACACGTTGCAACTGGATTCTTCAGGGCTACGCCCGGATGGCCAGAAGCTGGCATAATGGATCGGTGATTGAGATGTGGCACGATCCGGAAGTTATCATCGAATCGCTATCGATCCTCGAGGGTCTCTATGTCCCGCGTGACATCGAGATCAAGATCGCCTGGCGCCTTGCTTTCCTGGCGCACAAGTTGAGCGTGCCGATGTCCTACATTCACATTTTCCAGCGCGGATTTGGCAACAAGTTGCTGACCAAGCTGCTTGACCTGATGGAATCTGGTCATGCCACCAGGGAAGTCATGGACGCCATCTTCTTGGACAACACGCTGATCGCGAAGTACACAGCTGAAGAGCTGCGGCTTTCGATCGACAGCTGGCAACGTTACGCCCCAACGCGCGACTTCTGTCAGTTCGTTTCTGGTAGCTCCCGGGTCGTCGATACGACCCCAGTGCCGCCGAATTAGGATTCTCACCCGGTGTACTTCATGTGCACCGGGGCGTTTTTTATTTCAGACACTTGCGGAAAAACTTTTTATATTTATCCAGATGTGTTTGAGTGCCGAAGTCCGTTCAGCGGATAAATCTTCAAAACAGCAGTAGTTGTGCTTGAAGTTTGAGGAACGGAGTAAGACGTACTGATAGATACGTTGTCGAGTACCGCAGAACTGAGGGTGCAGATGCTGCTGTTTTGAAGATTTAGAGTAAAACAAAACTCCACACCATAGCGATATTTGGCTGCGTTTAGTCGGGTCATCCGTGCGTGAGCACGGGCCTGCTTGATCACTCAGGTTACCAAGCGAGAAACAGGACTTTGACAGCCTCGTCGACTGTGCCGCGGGGCTCTGATGCCATGGCCACGGCCATGACGGTTCCAAGCCCATTTACCAAATTTTAGCCCAAATTCGCATGCGTGTGGAGCTCTATAAATCATATCATGTTTTTTTGTTATCTGTGAAGATAAACTTGATTTTCAAACCAGTTCAAGTGATAATGGTTAAATATAAATCAAATACAATTTACGATTATGCACATAGCTAGTTCAGCTTTTGAGCATCAAGGCTCAATCCCTGCAAAATATACTTGCGACGGCGAGAATATCAGTCCGCCACTGATTTTTTCTGATGTGCCGGATCGGGCGGTTAGTCTGGTTTTACTCATGGATGATCCGGATGTTCCTAAAAATTTGCGTGCCGATGGTATGTGGGATCATTGGGTCGTGTTTAATATTGATCCTAGCACCACCGAGATTCCAGAAGGTCAAGCTCCTCCAGGTACTCTTGGGGCGAACACGTATGAAAAAAATGAGTACGGCGGTCCGTGCCCGCCAGACAGGGAGCATCGATATTTTTTTAAATTATTCGCATTGGATATTCAACTCAGTCTCGCTTCAGGATCAACAAAAATCGCAGTAGAAGAGGCGATGAAAGAACATATTATCGATAAGGCAGAATTAATCGGCCTGTATAACCGTCCTGAAAATGCGTAAATACTACTTTATTCTCGGTATTATCGGTGTCACTTTTGCTATTTCAGTAATTGGTCTTTTATTGTATCGTTTCACGCCAACATTTCAGCGCTCAAATCAATCAGAAATAATTCCCATGGAAAACAGCAACCGTTTCCTTTATTGGTATGAGCAAGAACCAATGAGAACAGCCCGTCAAGATTTAGTTGTCGCAGCGTTAGACGGGGAGATTTATGCTTTAGGAGGTCTGGATGGAGCTAATAAAGTAACCGATGTTGTTGAAATATATAGCCCGCTACGCAATCAGTGGCGCATTGGGCCGTCTTTACCCGAATCTCGCTATCAGGCTGCAGCCGCCACCGTGGCTGAAAATCTATATTTGATCGGTGGTTTGTCAGAAACAGGCAAGGCGACTACTGACGTTTTTGTGTTTAACAAGACAACTCAGAGCTGGTCGCGAGGTGCTTCGTTACCACGCGAATTAGCTGGTCATCAAGCGGCAGTGTGGGAAGGCAAAATTTATGTTGTGGGCGGCTATGGAGAAGAATCACTCTCTACAGATATTTTTGTCTTTGATCCACAGCAAGGTAGCTGGCAGAATATGGCTAGTTTGCCAGTAATGCGCAATGATGTAATTGCTGGGTTTGTCCAAGATGATTTGTTTGTTGCTAGTGGGAATGTTTTTTCGACTACTGCTGAAAATAGACTTGATATTTACGATGCATCCCTGGGTGAATGGAGTCAGGCGAATATACCTTTCTCACGAAAGCAAGCTGTCGGAGGCGGTTTAGGCGAGGTTTTTGTTATCACTGGTGGCAAAGGAGAGACTGGAGCCTATGCTGATGTCGAGATTTTTGATACATTGACACGTTTATGGATTACAATTACCCCAATGCCTACAGCACGCTACGGAGCGGCGGCAACGACGATTGATGATAGGATGTATTTTATTGGCGGTAGCACCGGTTCAACGGTAAGCAGTGCAAATAATGTCCTGGAGCTTATTCGATAATTTATGACATGGCTTGAAGATAAAACAGCGATAGTCACCGGATCAACACGCGGTATCGGTCTTGAGATTGCTCGCTTATTATTGCGTCAAGGCATGAACGTTGTTGTTTTTTGTCGTCACAAAGAGCATGGCAAACAGGCTGAACAGGATCTGAGGAAAGACGGGGAAGTTCATATCATGCATGGTGATGTTCGAAAGATGGATGATGTCAAAAGAATTGTTCAGGAAACGATTGAACTTTTTGGTGGCATTGACGTCTTGGTAAATAATGCTGGCACAGCGATTTATAAGGAAACCGAGTATACATCAGAACAAGAATTCGATGATGTTCTTGATACGAATTTAAAAGGATCATTTCTTTTTATTCATGAAGTCTTGCCGATCATGAAGCGTAATGGGCAAGGACGGATAATTAATATTGCGTCCGGTCTTGGGCTCAAAGGTAAAGCAAAATACAGCGGCTATTGTCCATTAAAGTTTGGATTAATTGGATTGACTCAGGTGGTCGCCGACGAGACTCAAAAAACAGGTGTTGTTTGCGTCGCGATTGCTCCAGGAGCTGTTGCAACAAAGTTGCATTTTGATGTTCATCCTTGGGAAAATGCAAAAAAAATGATGACACCTCAATATATTGCCGAATCAATTTTTAAAAAAACCCTGTCAGACAAATTGCCAAAAAACGGAGCACTATTTGAAATATATCGATAAAATATTTGCGCAAACAAAAACACGCTATATAAATAGCGTGTTTTATTGTAGAAGATGATCGGCTGTGAAACTAAATAATTGAGTCGCGGTCACGACATAAATCGTCTTTTTGTCACCTTGGACGGTGAAAGAAGTTGCTTCTTTGAAGTTTTCCGAAACGTACTGGGTGACAAAATTTCCGTTTTTTTCAAAGACGATAATTCGACCCTCTGCTTTATCCAATATATAGAGGAAGTCATCATTGGCGCTTGTCCAGATTTGCGTTGGATTAGATAACGCTGGATCAATAGTGTCAAGGGTAAAACTTTGTTCAGCCCCAGTTGTAAACTTTACAACTGAATTGTTGGTTAGTACGTAGATATCACCATCAATCGTTAAGGATCTCGCCGTTGACAGATCAGCATCTTTAGCTTTGATCCAGTTTGTTCCTGCATCAAAACCGTCTCCTTGAGGTTGCATTTTAATTATTTGTTGAGCTTGAGATGATAACGCGTAGACGTTGCCATTATATGAAGCGATACTTTCTACACTTGGCATACTTTCAACACCACTAACGATTGGGTTAAGCGTGTTATTTGTCAGGCTAGCTCGGCCAAGTCTTTGATTGTTATCGAGAAATAAAAAGCCAGAATCATGATTTGTCACTTTAACGACACTGCCAATGCTACCAGCTATGCTATTTTCATTTTTCCATGATTGTTCAAGATCATTGTAGCTATAAAGTGCCTGTCCGTTGGTCACTGCATAAATTTTACCGCCAACAGAGATAGAATTGGTAAAATAGGCGCTTGAATCGATAACGGACAAGTCAGCAAGTGACGTAACTGCGACCTGCTGAATACCTTGTAGCGACGCAAGAACGACATTTATTTCCTCTTTGAGTCGCTGAATTTCACCTTCTTGATTGTTGCCATCAGGGACGAGTGTCTCTAAAAGTGACATGGCTTCATTCAAAACAACTCGAGCCTGTTCATTATCACTATAAATCAAATTAGCTTCTGCAGCGCTCTTTTTTTCTTCAATTCTACTTACTACCGTTCGGAAAGCTTCCTCGGTCTCTTTTTT
>JBDRDZ010000012.1:0-6411 GCA_043820165.1 Patescibacteria group bacterium | reverse complement strand
AAAGTCGGTCAAAGCAAATGTCGTGTCTGTAAAGAGGGCTGGCTGGAGCTCGGTGGTGCGGGAATGGTTCACCCGAACGTCTTGCGCGCTGGTAACCTCGATCCAAAAGAATACTCTGGTTTTGCATTTGGCTGGGGTATTGAGCGTGTCATGATGATGAAAAGTGGTATGAATATCGCTGACATGCGGATTATGTATCGCAACGACTTAAGATTCCTGGAGCAATTTTAATATGAATATTCTCGCAAGCTATAACTGGATTAAGGAGTATTTAAAAACTAGTCTCTCACCGGAAGAATTCGCCAGGGAGATGAGTTTGAAATCAATGTCAGTTGAGTCGATCGATTATCTGGCGCAGCGTTTTGAAAAAATGGTTATTGGCGAAGTCACGGAGCTTAAAGCTCATCCCGATGCTGATAAGCTAAAATTAGCTATGACTAATATCGGCGGTGAGGTTGTGCAAATTGTCTGCGGTGGTCAGAATTTACGTCAAGGCATGCGCGTTCTTGTCGCCTTACCCGGATCCAGTGTTAAGTGGCACGGGGAAGGGGATTTTGTTGAGCTGAAAGAAGTAAAAATTCGCGGTGAGCAGAGTTTTGGCATGATTTGCGCGCCGGCCGAAGTCGGTTTTGAAAAATTTCCGTGTCGTGAACATGATATTTGGGATCTCGATGATTTAACTCAGGCTAAAGCAGGGACATCGTTTGCGAAGGCTTTTAATTTAGACGACCAGATTTTCGATATCGAAGTCACAACCAATCGTCCTGATTCAATGAGTATCATTGGTTTAGCTCGCGAAGCCGGTGCGGCAACAGAATCAATTTTTGATTTTACGCCATCGTCGCTGCCTCAAGCTGAATCAGGTAAAGATATTAAAATTACAGTCAAAGACAGTGACCTCTGTCCGCGATATATGGCCGTAGTCATTGACGGTGTTAAAGTTGGTCCATCGCCGTTGTGGTTGCAGCAAAAGATATTACTTTCTGGTCACCGACCAATCAACAATATCGTCGATATTACCAATTATGTGCTGCACGAATACGGCCAGCCCCTCCACGCTTTTGATTACGAGAAACTTCGTGGTGGCGAGATCATAGTTCGTCGTGCAAAAGACGGCGAAAAGTTCTTGGCGCTTGATGAAAATGAATACAAACTCAAGAGTGACAATCTAGTTATTGCCGATAGCGAAGGGCCGGTAGCGATTGCTGGCGTGATGGGCGGCGTTGATTCGGGTACTTGGGAAGGAACGACAACGATTGTTTTTGAAGCTGCTGCCTTTGATTCTGTTTCCATTCGTCGAACTTCTCGCGCTTTGAATCTTTATTCTGACTCACAGCTTTTATTTGAAAAAGGCTTATCAACCGAGTCACCGGCCCAAGCCTTGGCGCGAGCCATCGAATTGACGCTCGAGGTGGCTGGTGGAGAAGTAGTTAGTGAGATTAAAGATGAACGCGCTTCAACATATCAGCCACTGGTTTTTCCATTTGATCCGGCTCGCGTTCGAGATCGAATGGGTGTTGACATCAGCAATGAAGAGCAGATTACAATTCTTAGCGATTTAGGCTTTAAGGTTGTTGGCGAAGGTCCAGAGTATCAAGTTGAAGTACCATTTTGGCGTGATCATGATATTGAAGATGAGGTTGATTTTACCGAAGAGATTGCCAGAATCTATGGTTATCATAATCTGCCGTCAGTTTTGCCACAAAGCCCACCACCGGCCGATGTTGAGGATCAAGCTCTTGTTTGGGAGTTTTGGATTAAGAAATACTTGGCATCAACTGGTTTTACTGAATTTTATAGTAACTCATTTGTCGGAGCTGATGATTTAAGTCGTTATAAGATCGATCCCAACAGCGCCTTAGTGCTCTACAACCCGCTTTCTTCTGACTTATCTCACATGCGCACTTCACTGGTGCCGTCGCTTTTGATTAGCATTGATAAAAATCAGGGTCAGGTGTCAACTGGCAAAGTTTTTGAACTTTCCCGCGTGTACATTCCACAAAAAGATGACGTACCAAATGAACGAACACAGTTGGTGATTGCTGAATTTGGTTTGGAAAATGTCGAGGCTGCCTTTTTACGCCTCAAGGGCATCCTTAAACAAATGACGGAAAAATCAGGTTTGAAAATTGAGCTGACACGTGAGTTTAACGACGAACGTTGGCATTCAACTAGAAGTGCGGCTGTAAAAATTAATGGTGAAAATCGTGGCATGATTGGACAATTAGCCGTCACCTATCAAGAGGCATTTGGTATCGATCGTCCAGTTGTGATTATTGAATTAGATCTTGAGGACGTTCTGCCACAGATGTTTATCGCTCGTAGTTACACACCAATTCCTGAATTTCCAGCGATTAATCGGGATATTGCGATTGTTGTGCCCGAATCAGTTGATTACGCTTCGTTGACCAGAGAAATTAAGGATCAGAGTTCCATAATTGAATCGGTGAGCTTGTTTGATATCTATCGAGGTACGGGTATTCCTGAAGGCAAGAAGAGTATGGCTTTGTCGATTGTTTTGCGCGCTCCGGACAAAACTCTTTCATCTGAACATGCTGATGACGTCATGAAAGCAGCCGAGCAGGTGCTGAAAGAGAAGTTTGGTGCTATAATAAGATAAATTAACCATGGAGGTATGTTTGAAACAAGCGACATTCTATTAATCGTCCTAGCATTTTGTGCGCTATGGTTCACTGCATTTTTATGCTGGTTCATCTTTCAGATGGCGATGGTGATCAAGAACCTAAACGAGGTTCTCTCAGAGGTAAAATTTCAAATCGAAAAAGTTGAGCAAGCCCTTAACGGCATTAAAACAAAGTTTGATACTGGCACCGGTCATCTCGGAACCATGGCTGATCAATTCAAAAAGACTGTCAAAGATTGGAAGGCAAAGAAGTGATTTATTGAGTTGTTATCCGGTGGCGGATTTTGGATTTTTCGTATCAAAGGCGATAATTTCGCCTTTTTGATTTTCTATCTTTTTCTGATAAGCTGTGGACAGCATTCGTTGGTATGATCAAACCGGAAGATTTCGTTCATCTCCATGTGCACTCGCACTATTCGCTTTTGGAAGCGCTTTCAGGCCCGAAAGCGCTTGTTAAACGTGCTCAGGACAAGGGTATGAAAGCGATGGCTTTGACTGATAACGGGGCAATGTATGGTGCAGTGGATTTTTACAAGGCTTGTAAAGACGCAGAGATCAAGCCAATCACCGGGATTGATATGTACATAGCTCCCGGTAAAATGACGGATAAACGAGCTCGAATTGACGATAAGCCAGCTCGTTTAGTATTGCTTGCATTAAACGAAATTGGTTATAAAAATCTGTTAAAAATTTCGACCGCTGGTTTTCTAGAAGGCTTTTATTACAAACCTCGGGTTGATAAAGAATTTTTGCGTCAGCATGCAGACGGACTAGTTGCTCTATCCGGTAGCTTGAAAGGGGAGATTCCAACTGCCCTGGAGCTTGATGACATGGAAAAGGCGGAAAAATTACTAGCTGAATATCAAAATATTTTTAGTAAGGAAAACTTTTTCCTTGAGCTGATTCACCATCCTGATCTTGGCCGTCAGGTTGACGTCAATGATCGAATGAAGGTCTTAGCGCAAAAAACTGGCACACCATTGGTTGTCACCGATAACATTTTTTATCTTGATCCTGATGATCGCGACGCCTACGAAGCACAGCTTTGTATTCAACGCGGACGAACGCTGGATGATTTTCGTCAAGGCAATGTTGAAGATGTTGACTTATCTTTTGGTGATACGCAAGAAATATTTAAAGAATTTGCTGATGTTCCAGAGGCGCTCGAGAATACAAAAAAGATTGCTGACCGGGTTAATTTCACTATGGATCTTGGCAATAACTATTTGCCGATTTTTCCCATGCCCGAAGGCAAGACAGACAATGAGTATCTTCATCATTTAGCAGAAGAGGGGCTCGTGAAGCGCTACGGTGAAATCACACCGGAAATCAAAGAACGTTTTGAATTTGAATTCAGCGTTATAAAGAAAATGGGCTTTTCCTCGTACTTTATTATTGTTCAGGATTTCGTGAATTATGCTAAAGAGCTAGGTATTTTAGTTGGGCCAGGGCGTGGTTCAGCTGCTGGATCAATCATTTCATATGCGTTGAAGATTACCGATCTTGATCCGCTCAAGTACGGACTGCTGTTCGAGCGTTTCTTGAATCCTGATCGAATCTCCATGCCTGATGTTGATCTTGATTTTGCCGACAACCGCCGTGGCGAAGTGCTTGATTATGTCACGAATAAATACGGGGCTGATAAAGTGGCCGGCATCATTACTTTCGGTACGCTTAAGCCAAAAGCTGCTATACGTGATGCGGCTCGTGTACTTGGACTCAGTTTTGCTGAAGCTGACATTATTGCTAAAGCCGTACCTGATCCAGTTCAGGGCAAGTATCAACCATTGAAGGATTCAATTAAAGATCACCCGGATTTACGCGATTTATACAACTCAAACCCAATGTCACGGCGGGTTGTTGATCTGGCTGTTAAACTCGAAGGTAACCCTCGTCATGCTTCGCAACATGCCTGTGGCATTGTTATCGGCGATATCCCCTTGGTCGAGCGTACACCGCTGCAAGCTGGTCAACGCGAGGACATGGCTTTGGTGACTCAATACTCGCTAAATAATGCCGAAGCAGTTGGTCTGGTTAAAATGGACTTTTTAGGTCTCTCGAACCTGACAATCATCCAAGATGCACTCGAAATTATTGAAGCGGTTCATCATGTTAAAATCGACATGGACAATATCCCACTCGATGATAAGAAGGCTTTTGATCTTTTGGGTCGTGGTGAAACAACCGGCGTCTTCCAGCTTGAGTCAGACGGCATGAAACGCTATATTCGTGAGCTTCGTCCAACCTGTATCGAAGACATTGTCGCGATGGTGGCACTTTATCGTCCAGGACCGATGCAGTTCATCGAAAGCTTTATTCGTCGCAAACACGGCAAAGAAAAAGTTACCTACGAACATCCGTTGATGGAAAACTCTTTCCGAGAAACATACGGCATTCCGGTTTATCAGGAACAAGTCATGCAACTTTCCAAAGACATGGCCGGATTTTCTGGCGGTAAAGCTGATACATTGCGCAAGGCTATGGGTAAAAAGATCGCTGAACTCATGGCCAAGATGAAAGTTGAATTCATTAGCGGCGCGGTAGAAAACGGCGTGCCAAAAGATAAAGCTGAAAAGATCTTTAAAAAACTCGAGGATTTTGCCGCTTATGGTTTTAATAAATCACACGCTGCCTGTTATGCCATGATTGCTTATCGGACAGCCTATTTGAAGTCGCACTATCCACCGGAGTTTATGGCTGCGTTGATGAATTCGGATATCAACACGATTGATCGCATCACGATTGAGGTTGAAGAGTGCGATAGGATGGGCATGAAAGTCCTACCTCCAGATATTAATGAATCTTTCCCTGGCTTTGCTGTAGTACCAGATACGAATAATATCCGCTGGGGACTTAAGGCGATTAAAAATTTTGGCGAGGAGGTTGCAAAGGCAATTGTCCAGGAACGAAAAGAAAACGGTCTTTTTGAAGACCTAGCTGATTTTGTTTCTAGAGTACGGTCACAACATTTCAATAAAAAATCGCTCGAATCTTTAGTAAAAGCCGGCGCCCTTGATCGTTTTGAAGATCGGTCGACTTTAGTCGCAAATATGGATCAGCTGCTGATGTTTAATAAGCAGGCACAGAAAGATAAGGAACAAAACCAGGTTTCGATGTTTGACTTGGCTCCAGAGATGGCCCAGAACACGTTATCACTAAGAAAAGCTGAACCAGTGCCAGTAAGTAAGAGGCTGGCTTGGGAGAAAGAGCTACTTGGTATTTACGTTTCATCGCATCCAGCCGAGACATTTGATGAAAAGTTTAAAAAGTTCGTCACCCCCTGTGAGGCTATTCCGAGTAAAGGGGACGGAGAGATGGTTAAAATTGCCGGAGTCGTAACGGCAGTAAAAATAATCATGACTAAAAAACAACAGGCGATGGCCTTTGTTCGTTTGGAGGGTGTTGGGGGACACACTGAACTGGTTGTCTTTCCAAAGATATTTGCCAAAGTTCGAGAAAAGCTAGAACCAGACGCGATGCTATTAGTCACCGGCAAGGTTTCTGAACGTCAAAGAGATGAATCAGTTGAATATTCAGTTCTAGCTGACAAGATATTGCGTTTTGAAGAGCAGGATATTGACCAGGTGGCCAATGTTTTGCGTCAGAAAATTTGGGTTGATGATGACGCTTTTGAGAATAAAGATGATCAAAGCGATCAGAATGATAGAGTTGGTGTCTCGATTATTATGCCCGAGCGGCCAACTCACGAGATGATTTCGAGCTTGCGCAACATATTTAAAGAGTCACCGGGTCACGAGCCAGTTTAT
>JBDRDZ010000011.1:0-10768 GCA_043820165.1 Patescibacteria group bacterium | reverse complement strand
GCGTGCCTTTTTATTGCAGGTAAGAGCATCGGACGGTGTAGCTCTTGAAGCTTATGAAAATAGCTACTTATCACCTTGGATGAAAGTTAATTCAAGTAGAAATGAAGTTTGGGTTTTAGGTGGAGAGGACGGCCTCTTTACAATCAACGATCTAGATCGAGGCGGTTTGGATTATACTGTTCGATCTGGTCCGGGAGCGGGAACTTGGTCTTCATTAGCTATCGATGACAATGGAGACGTCTGGCATTACGACTGGTGGGACGATATCTATATTAAGACTGTCCCAGAAGGTGTGGCAGCTGATAACTATTTTACCATCAGTTCTAATGCAACTAGTCAACTCGATGTTTCCTCAGCTGGATCGATTGATACAACGGCAGTGACTGAAACACTTAACAGCCAAAACATTTACTATTCTGTCTCATTTGACGACGGTGACAGTTATAAAGTCTGGGGTTCTTGGCGTACGATTGCTTCCAATAAAGCCGCTGATCATGGAGGCGTTGAAGGTAATTGGTATTGGCGCGATAACGCGGATGCTTGGACCGCCGCTGTACCAAACGATAAAAACGCCGCTATTTCTGCTGCTGTCGAGGCTGGTGCTAATAACCAAATGGATAGTGCAACTTTGGAAGGATTGGCAGATACTGATTGGGCCTTAACTGGCGGCTTCGAAGCTGGGACAACGACAACTTTAGATCTCGCAGCGACCTTGTATACCGATGATGCTCATCAGTCGCCGGTATTAGAAGGCGTTGAGTTTACTTTTGGTGCAGGAGGCGGATCATCCTCATCTTCAAATGGCAATGTAGTGGCAATCATGCCAACCGTTGACGATGAAGGCGTACTTATAAATAGCGGTGACAATTGTACGGCTAATCGACGAGTTAGGGTATTGATTGGTGCAAAAAATGCAGATAGTTTCATGATTGGCAACGAAGAAGAAATGCCTGGGGCAGAATGGCAAGAATTTACTGATGGTGGTCATCTGCAAATGGCGATTGAGCAAGGTTTTGTCGATGTTGGTCCAACAATGACGCTTGACTGGGATCTTTCAGAGGGTGATGAAAAGAAAACTGTTTATGTGATGTTCCGTAGTTCGACAGGGAACACGAGCGAAATCGTCACTGATTCGATCATCCTTGATGTGGTCGGGAATTGTGAAGATGTTGAAGAGATTCCAGAAACCGAGCCAGATGAACCAACTCAAACTATCGGCTGCATGGGCATTGTCCAGAGTCCGGTTAGCAATGCTGAACGAGCTGAGTATCGCTTCGGTGTTTCGCCAATGAGCGGCAAACTCTCAACACAAGATCAGGTTCGCGCCGGTGATGCTATCCGCTCAGAATCATTCGATACGGTTTACTGCCTCGACGAAGACCTTAAACGTCACGTGTTCGTTGATGAGCTGACTTACTTCACGCACATGCGGTCATTCGAGGATGTCCGCTGGGTCACGGACGATACTCTGAGCTACTACGAGCTCAAAGATCCAGTTTTACCCAACCTTGGCGTAAATCTACTCAAATTCACAGACTCGCCAAAGGTATACTATTTTGGCCTAAATGAAGAGAAAAATCAGGGCACTTTGTACTGGATCATGAACGAAGAGCTTGCGATAGCTATCATCGGCGAGGATTGGGATGATTATGTCATCGATCTGAATCCTTTGCTACGATCCAAGTTCGAAGAAGGCGAGCCGATTGACGAAGTCACACAAATCGACACAGAACTTCTCAGAAGACGCCAATTCCTCAACGAAGCCAGTTCAGATAAAGATAATCAAGAACTCAAAGCGATGCTTCTAAAACAAGGTAAGATCTTCCATCAGAATTTGATGAAGATGCTTAGCAAATAAATATGCACCGGCCAGTCAGGCCGGTGTTTTATTTCTGGTATAATTAAGTAGTATGAACAAACGCTCCATCCCTTTTCGTAGATACTTTCTTCTAGAAATGAATCCAGTTATTCGGTTTTTGATTCTTTCTGATGTTGTCTGGGGAAGCTCGATTGGCCTACTGGGCCCAATTTTTGCTTTATTTATTGTTGATTTTATCGATGGAGGTGACGCTGCCGTCGCTGGTATTGCCGCGGCAATTTATTTGGTGACAAAAAGCCTAGCACAAATTCCATCAGCTACGATTATCGATAAAATTCGCGGTGAACGTGATGATTTTTGGATTCTATTCATTTTTTCAATTTTAGCTGCTTTGACTCCGCTATGCTATCTGCTCGTTCACACGCCGATGCAACTTTATTTCATCCAGTTTATTTACGGCATCTTCATCGCTTTCACCTTTCCATCGTACATGGCAATTTTTACTCGTCATATCGACCGCAATAAAGAAGGTACAGAGTGGGGAATATACTTTACCTTGGTTGATCTGGGTTCAGCAGTAACCGCGTCAATTGGCGGTGCCATTGCTATCTTGGCTGGTTATCAATCACTAATTTATGTCGTTGTTTTGGTGAGTGTGATTGGAGTTTTGATGATTTATCCGATCAAATCACACCTGTTGTTTTTAGAAAAAAGCAATATTAAAAAGAAGAAAAAATAAATCGACCAGCCGATCCCTCAGGAAAGGCTGGTCTTGAGTTTTGGACTATAAGATCACGATCACTCGCCATAGGCGAAGCCGTAGATCTCGGAGACGTCGTGGAGGACAGCACCACGTTCGTGCTGCTCCAGGAAGCCAACTTCGTACGGTGGCGTGTTCTCGTTGACCATCAGGCCGACACGAGCGCCGCAGGCGAGCGGCAGAGCCAGATCGAGCTCGAAGATGTCGCCGACAACCGTGATATCCGGCCACTCGACATCGTGACGGTCCATGAGGTGATCGAAAACATCGTAGTAGAGGTGACGCCGCAACAGGACCGGACGGCTCAAACCATGAATGTTCATCGACTCGGGCATCGGTTCGCCACTGTAGCGTATGTCGAAGTCCGGATCGATGTTGTATTTCTTGGCCTTGCCGATGACGCGATTTTGCCAGGCGGCTAAGGGATCACCATCAGTCGTCAACAGGGTGCTAATGGCGTGGATCTTATCCCTAACCGCACCGGGCGCCGAATTGGTGACGACGTAAGCCGTCTTGTCTAGCAGTCGCTCCAGCAGCTCGAAGGCACCGGACCGGAAACGCATGCGCGAGTATTGGTAGTTGATCTCGTAGAGGCGTTGGAGTAGCCGTTCCTGGAATTGAACCTGATCGCGCATACCATTGAACATACCACCGAAGATGGCTGTGGCGATCGGCTTGATGCGCAGATAGGGGTCAACAGCCGACGGGGCGACCGTGACCATCTTGCCCTTGGCGTCTGGCATCTGCCAGCCAAATACGTTCGGCTGATCGCGAATCTCAGCCTCGACTTCGGCCGCGAGTTGCTTGATGTCCTCGAGGTCGGCGCCCATCAGATAGGCGATATCTTCGAGGTAGTGCTCGGTGAAGGGCACGCCCTCAGCCTCAGCGTCAGTCATTGTACCGTCAAAATCCAGAACGAGTAGCTTTGTCACTATGACCTCCTGTCCATTTCAAAGTGCTAATTGATCTTAACAATCAATGGTAAAAAGTCAATAAATCGAGTATAATAGTCATAAAGTATAGCGGTATCAAAAAATACAAAAATCATTGACAGAATGCCAGTAGTCGGCTATAGTCATTTATTCATGTCACGAAATGAACTAAAAGAACACGATTTTAATACCCTGGGAATTTCACCAGGCTTGCTTAAGCGCATTGAAGCGCTTGGTTTTGAGCATCCAACGCCGATTCAATTTAAAGCCATTCCGATCGCCACATCCGGCGAGGACGTCATCGGGATAGCTCAAACCGGTTCGGGAAAAACATTAGCTTTCTCGATCCCAATGTTGCAGCATATTTCCAAAACTCAGCAAATGGGATTAGTGCTTTTACCAACTCGCGAGTTAGCTGTGCAAGTCGAAGATACTCTAAAGAGAATAGCCGGCTCAGCTGGTTTACGCACAGCTCTAGTAATCGGTGGCACTAATCCTCGACCGCAAATTCAAAAGCTTAAAAATAAGCCTCACGTCATTATTGCGACACCGGGACGATTGATCGATCATCTTGAGCAGAAACATATCTCTTTAAACAATGTTGGTATTTTGATTTTAGATGAAGCTGATCGAATGCTTGATATGGGCTTTGAACCGCAGCTGAAACGTATATTGTCATCTATACCAGAAGAACGACAAACCATGCTATTTTCCGCAACGATGCCCGAAGAGATCGCTCAGATCGCTCGCAAGTACATGAAAAAGCCTTTACGTATCGAAGTTGCTAGACCTGGCACCACCGTGGATAAAGTTGATCAGGAAGTTTTCATCGTTTCTCGTGATAAGAAACTTGATTTGTTGGGTCAACTTTTAAAGCAATATAAAGGATCAGTTTTAGTTTTCAGTCGAACTAAGCATGGTGCTACCAAGATTGCCAGAAAAGTTCGCCAGATGGGTCATTCGGTTGATGAGATTCATTCTAATCGTTCTCAAAATCAGCGCCAGAAAGCATTAAAAGGTTTTTCTGACGGCAGATATCGAATTTTGGTGGCGACTGATATTGCAGCTCGCGGCATTGATGTTGAAGATGTTGAATTAGTCATCAACTTTGATTTACCTGATCAGATCGAAGATTATGTGCATCGAATTGGTCGGACTGCTCGAGCAGGAAAGTCGGGCAAAGCGATTTCGTTTGCCGCCCCGGAGCAGAAGAAGGACGTGGCTCAAATTCAGCAGTTGATTAATGTGACTTTGCCGATCAAGTCACCAAGCGGTGAATCATTGGCAAATATTGAAAAATCAACATCAAGTAATCGTAGTAAAACAAGATCAGGTTCAGGCCGTCGCCGTCAGGGCCGTCAACAAGTATCAGGTCGTCAACGATCAGGGGCTCAAGATCAAAATCCAAGAAGTCGAAAGAAAACGTATTTATCAAAACGAAAAAATTACCGCAGATAAAACCAGCCGATTAGCTGGTTTTTTGGTATAATAATAATACATGGGTGTTATTGATCGTGCTCGACAGATCAAGGAAGACATTGAAAACTATTATTTTCATCGTCTCGACGATCTGCAGCACAGTAAACGAATGCATTGGCTGTCACGTCATCATCTTTGGTTTCAGGATGACTTGTCATTGAGTTTACTAAAAAACGAAAAGAGTCACATTTTTAAGCGTACACGATTGGGTACGCGTCGTTTTTATCGATCGATTTATCGTCAGCAGATAAGAAAACAGCTCGATAAAAAGAAGCTTCGAAAATCCTTGGACCGAGATCGCGAGATTATCAAAGATAAATATCGAGAGATCGTCGCAATTACCTTGGTTTTTTTCAAATGTCTTTTTGCTTGGACGATTTTTAAAAAGGATTTTCGGCCAGTGGTTCGGCATTTGTTCAGTAAAAAACAAAGATCATGGAAATGCGAGAACAATTGCTTAGCGATCATCAGGATCTTAGCGTCCTCTCAACACCCGGGGTCAATTTTCTGTATTTATCCGAATGGGTTTATGATTTAAAACATATCGATCCGGAAATCTATCTACGAATTGCCAAAGAGCATCTGGATAAAAAAGATACCCATTCCATTAAGCGAATAATTTATTTGCTGACTCACACGATCATCGGCGAAACAAAATTTTATTCCCATCGAATCAAACGACAAAAAGTCATTTATCGTCAGATGATGGAGTTTGTTGATGAATTGATTATGAAATCAACAAACTTGATTTGTCTTGATGCTAAGGTTGAATCGCTTTTATGTGCTCGCTTGCTTGGTTATAAGATGAAATCAGAAAGAATGATTTTAGTAGAAGTAGAAAAATCAGTTTCTAGCGAAAAAGTCCTAGTTGACCTAAGAAACATTTATCGAGGCAAAACACCAATGTCATTATCAGCCTCTGAACATCGGAACATTCTTTTTGTCATGGCTATGCAGCCAACGCCAATACATTTACAGATTTCGTAAAGAAGATCAAAGAAACAGCACCCACTCATGGGTGCTGTCTTTCAAAATTGTATTCTTGATTCTAGAGTGCTTCGTTCAGGATAGACAAAATTTCATCCAATTTTCGATTGATCTCGGTCATCTCCTTTTTCAAATTTGGACCATCAGATCGTTTTTCAAATGAAGGTTTACCAAAAGGTCGCTTAGAAGTTGGTCGATCGCCAAAACGCTTTCTGTCAGACGAACCCTCGCTGTTTTGAAAGCACATGCTACACAAAACTGGTTTTCGACCATTCGGCTTAAAAGGCACGGTACAGCCGTTGCCACACTCAGCACAGCGGGTTCGAAAACTTTCCTTTTTACCGCCAAAACCGCCTTTATGAGACGATGATCCACCGTAGGAATCGTCTCGGCTTCTGCTGTTTCTCTTTGTATTATACTTTCCAATTCTCATAGATGAATCATTTATTATGATAATTGGCTAAGGGTACATGAGAAGCAGGCATTTGTCAAGGATTTATTGGTTAAGCTCAGATCTGAGAGCATCAATATGATTTTGATCACTGAGCCATTGTTTTTCAAACATGGCTAATTGTTCGTCTAGTTCAATTAGCCGTTGTGATTTTGTTGGAGAATATTCCGTCGGATTTTCAAAAAAATATGCCAAGATTACACTTTTTTCATTATCGAGTAATTTTATCTGTTTATCAGCTCTCTCTTGCGAGCGTTGATGTTCTTTGATCTGTGTTTGTAGTTCTGCACGCTGTTGTGAAGAAAACTTTTTTGTTGATTGGCTTACCTCAGGTTCTTCGAGGGCAGAAGTTTCCATCAGATCAATTAAATCATCAATATAATCCTCGTATGATCCCATATATCGTCGCAGTGTTCCGGCACGAATTTCAAATACTTTATCGACCAGCGTATTGATAAATGTTCGTTCATGTGAAATGACAATAACCGTTCCTTGATATTCTTTTAAAGCCACAGCTAGTGCTTCGGCTGTTTCGACGTCAAGATGGTTGGTTGGCTCATCTAAAAGCAAAACATTATGCTCACGCAACAGAACGCCAGCCAAACATAAACGCGCACGTTCGCCACCACTTAAGACGCTGCTTGGTTTATCCAAATCATCGTTGCGGAATAGAAAATTTCCTGCCATCATTAAAATGCTTTCACCTGATGTGTCAGATGTGGCCATTCGTGTAAGATATTGCAGGACCGTTTCATCTTTCTGAAGAGTTGTTTCTGTGTTCTGATCGTAATAACCAATATCAGCTTTATGCCACCATTTAAATTTTCCGGCCAGAGGCGGAATACGTCCCGCCAAAGTTTTTAACAGGGTAGATTTTCCCCGGCCGTTTTCTCCGGTAATGACGACTTTTTCTCCTCGGATTATTTCAAAATCAATATGTTCGGCAACTAGATGCTGATCGTATCCGACCGAAAGATCATTAGCACGCACAGCGGTTCCAGCAACAAAGTGAGCCGAAGGGATTGTGATACGAGTGGTTGCCAGTGCAGCATTAATTTTTGAAACTTTATTACGAAGTTTGGCAATGTGTTTAATTTTACTTTGAGCTCGGGAAGCCAAGCTAGCCTTATAACGGAAACGGTCGACAAATTTCTGTTGATGGGCAATCTCGCGAGATAGCTTTTTGTTTGAACGCAGCTCGAATTCAAGTTGCTCTTGTTTAAACTCAAGATACTCTTGAACCGGACCGGCATAACTAATCAGTTTTCCACGTTCAATTTCAAAAGTATGTGTACAGGTATTTTGTAAAAATGTCCGGTCATGAGCAGCAATTATATACGCTCCTCGATACTTTTGAAGAAACCGTTCGAGCAGCAATAGCGTTTGTAAATCAAGATAGTTGACAGGCTCATCGAGCAGAAGAAGGTTTGGTTCAGCAAGAAGCATAGCTACGAGTTTTACCCGCATTTGATATCCGCCCGAAAGGCAAGCTGGAGCCTTTTCAAGATGCTCAGCATGAAGATCAAACTGCGAAGCCTGCTTGCGGATATACCATTCTGGCTTATCGCTTTTTGATTCCAGATATTGGAGCGTAGAAATGTCAGTTGGCAAAACTTCATGCTGTTCAACAACACCAATTCGCGTTTGTGCAAAAAATTGAATTTGGCCGGCATCTGCCTGATCTAGACTCATAAGAAGTTTTAACAGGGTTGATTTTCCTGCTCCATTTCGACCAATCAGAGCAATTTTTTGTTTTTCTGTAATCAAAAATGATAGGTCGTCCAATACAACTTGGAGACCATAGGCTTTGCTAATATTTTTTCCTTCAACAAGTGGATGGGGCATATCTGGCGTCATCCTACCACTGATTGAAAGATTTGTTTATGTGGTGATATCGCGTCGTTCGAACCATAATAAGCTAACAATTAAGGAGAGAACGATGATTTCGACAAAAACAACCAGATCTCCTGCACCAATTGCATGTTCTACCAGAGCTTTGTCGTAATCAAAATAATAAAACAGGGAAGTGTATTGCAACCATTCAAGCTGTTCAATGAGTTTTGAAGCGATGCTTAAAACATACATGATCAACATCGACACTCCCATCACTAAGCTAACTCGGCCTTTTTCCGAAAAGATGGTTGTAAACATCATGCCTAAACTGTATACCGCCGTACTAAAAAACATCGATAAAATAAAGATTAAAACTTGCGCTTTAAAATTGACGTCTATGCCGGTTATTAATGCAGCAGGGAAGACGGTAAAAACAGAAACGAAAGTGAAGATAAGCACGACTATTAACCCACCAAGATATTTACTTAGAAACAACTGCCAGCGTTCAATTGGTTTTGCTAAGGCGTGTTCAATCGTGCCGTTTTCGATTTCACCAGCAATTGCAGCTCCAGCTAGACTGATCATCAGCACAATCATAGCAATCGGCCACATAATGCTGTAATACTCAACAGACAAGAATTTTTCTATCGTATCAAATTTAAAATCATCTACACCAAATGCCTGCATGAACGACTCTGGATAAGCAGAAAACAACTCTTCAAACTTATCAGCTTCAGCTAGAATTGTTGGATACATGCTGGTAAACAAGAGCATGAGCAAAAACATACCTGCTCCGTACATTATAATGGAGATTTTTTTGTCTTTGATAGTTTGCAGGATAATATTGATCATACTAGTTCTGATAATACTCTAGGAACATTTCTTCAAGTGAAGCGTGCTTAACTTCAATATCCTCAAGCGGTAGTTGGCTCAGTTGGCTCAAAATTGGCGCAATATCGCCTTTGATGCTTAAAGTGACATGTTCGTTGTCTTTGAGCCCAATCGTAGTATTGGGCAATTGTAAACGGGTATCATCAAGAACTTGCGAGAATCGAGCTTTGACCGTGTAGACATGTTTGTCACTCAAACTGGCGATTGTTTCTGTGGCCACAAGTTGACCTTCTTTAATAATCGCAACAGAATCACAAACACGCTCAACTTCAGCGAGATTGTGTGATGACATGAAGATCGTGGCGCCGCGATCGCGGGCTTTCTCCAGGAGATCATAAACGATTTGCTGAAGGAGAGGATCGAGAGCGTTGGTCGGCTCATCGAGAATGATTAGATTCGGTTGATGCATTAAGGCTAGAATGATACCCAGTTTTTGACGATTACCGGATGAAAGTTGTTTTGTCTTCATTGATGGGTCAAAACTAAGCCGAGTGATTAGATTTTGTACATCACGAGCGTTGCTATTAATTTTGGAGTAATAGTCAATGTGTTGTTGACCGGTCCAGCGTTTATTAAGCTGAACATTACCAGAGAGATAGCCAATTTGATGTTTGAGCTCAACAGCATTAACCTGTGCATCTCTTCCTAGAATCGAAATTGATCCTGAAGTCGGACGAATGAAGTCCATCAAGCATCTGATCGTCGTCGTTTTTCCAGCCCCGTTCTTACCTAAAAAACCAAAAATCTGTCCACGGGGAACAGAAAAACTAATACCGTCAACAGCCTTTACCTCTTTTTTGCCAGCACCAAAATATTTCCTTAAATCATTGATGACAATTGCCGGCATGCCTTCAGTCATAATGTAACAAAAATACGCCAAAATTGGCGTATTGTCAATTGAATTCGTGAATTAACCAATATAAATATCTGTAGACAAAAATTCTTGATTAGCTTCAATAGCTTGGAGATTTTTTTCAATACGTTTCGTGTATTTTTTCTTATCTGTATCAAGTCTAAAATAGTCCTTAAAAATTGACTTGATTAGTCGCGCTAAACAGAAGACTGAAAAAGCTTTCTTTTCTTCTGGAGACAGTTTTTTTATTTTGTTGTAACTATCAAGAAAGACTCCTAGATTTACATTATCTTTTCCCAAAATACTTTTCTTTTCATCGCTGAAGTCTAGCAGTAGTGAATTGACTATGTCTTCAAGAAAATACGAGTATCGACAATCATCAAAATCAAGAAGTCCAACGAGTTTATTGTCCTTAAATTTTATATTATCGATCTTGATGTCGCCGTGAATAGCTCCTTGATCGAGGCAATCAAGTTTTATGTTAACAATCTGCTCCTTGTAAGATTTAATTAGATGCAAGAGTGTATCGAAATTTTTTATCGTTTTAGTAGTTGTTGGTTTGCTTTTGTTTTCGAATTGTTCAATATAATTATCGACAAGTTGGATGAGTGTGCCTGGCCAATTTCTTGATGCACTCGGTTTAAAATCGCTCACCTCATTATGCATCTGAGCCATAATCCTCGCGATTGTAGCAGCTTGGTTTAAAGATATATTAAATTCTGCTGTACCTTCAATGTACTCTTGTAGCAAAATATTTTTTTGG
>JBDRDZ010000010.1:0-14958 GCA_043820165.1 Patescibacteria group bacterium | reverse complement strand
AAACTCGTATTATATTAAAAAACGCAATATGGATTTCAATAAATTACAAAAAGACGTTTTAGCCAACGCTAGGCGATATAGCAAAAAATACAAAGTTGAATTTAATGAAGAATTTGCCCTACTCAAGCTAGTTGAGGAAATAGGCGAACTTTTTCAAGCCTATCTTATTCATCGGAAACAGTGCCGGCCGGAAAAATACGTTTCTGAAAAAGAATCACGCGAAGAGATTGCTAAGGAACTCGCTGATGTCATTTGTATGTGCATTGTCTCGGCGAATGAACTAGATATTGATTTAGAAGAAGCAATAAAAATCAAATGGCTAAAACATCTGAAGGAATATAAATAAACCATTTTAACCGCCGCGAGCTAGAGTATACACGAAAACCTCCTGAGCTCCGGCGTTTTTTAGTTGTTTGATTGCTGCCTGAGCTGTCGCTCCCGTAGTCCAAACATCATCAATTAGCAGTACGCGCTGAGGAACTGAATGAATCACTTGAAACGGCGTCAGTTGCATATGCTGTCGTCTTTCTTCATCTGTTCTCTCGGCCTGTTTACCAGTTCGACGTGATCGTTTGAGCAAATTCACCGTCGGAACACTGGTTTGCCTTGAGATAAATTCAGCTAGACACTCTGCCTGATCAAATCCACGCTCGCAGAGTCGTTGCAGGTGCAAAGGAATCGGCACAACGGCGTCAATTTTTGACAGTTGGACCAATTGTTTTAGTAGTTCAAGACGACTCTCGATCTTGCGAAATATAATGTCTCGAGCGCTCAAATCAAAATCATATTTCCAAGCACAGATTAGTTTTCTTGCTACCGGATCGGCATAAATAAAACTGAAAAATAAAGCGCTTGGAAAATCTCCACGATCACATCCGTGACAAGATAGTCCTAACATTGAGTTACTCGCACATATTGGACAAGAAAGTTTCGGTTCTCTTGGCTGCCAATCAAAAGCACATTGGCGACAAAGTAACTCCCCTTCCTGATTACAAATAAGACAAAAACGCGGGAAAATCGCTTCGGCAATATGATCAAGAATTTTTTTCCTATTAAAATACACAATTGGGTACAAAAATGACGACCCTTATGAGATCGCCATTGAAAACTTTTATAAGACTATTGCCAGGTAAAATCATCAACTAACCAGCCGAGGCCGTTTTTCACCAGAGTCACTTCGATGTCCTGATAGCGTACTGAAGTGTTGCCCGGCGCATCGATAGATTCTATTCTTTGAGTCGTAGCTGTAAAAACGGCTATCGTGCCACTATTACTAACCTCTGTCATGGAGATAACTTTTGTTGAAACACCGTAATACAAACCATTATTATCATTACGGGCGTCTTCAGCTAAAACATCTAGTCTTGATTGCAGTGATGCTGTGGCCATGGGCATCACATCCTCGATATTGATGTAATCCGATTCTGAAGAAAAGCTACCGAAACGCACAACAAAATCCCTAATCACAGTTTCTGGAGCCACCTCTTGAGGTTCACTTGGCGATACATAGGTCGTATCCCCTCCCGGTGTCTCAATTGTGCCTGGGGTATCTGGTAATTCGACCGGTGGTTGATCGGTGATAACCGGTTCATCGCCTGTTGGTTTCTGCCAAAAAATGATGATCAGCGCGATGATCACAGCCAAAATAAGGACAACGGCCAGAATAATCTCTAGTTTTTTCTTTTTCATTGGATCCATATTGTTTTATATTTCACCTCCCGGTGTTTCCACTGGTGGAGCTTCGGCTGCTGGTGCTTCTGCTGCCGGAACTGATGTCTCTGTTGCTACTGGTGCTTCCGCTGTCTCTTCGCCGCCGAATGATTCCTCGAACTCCTTTTGAGCCCGCTCAATTTCCAATAACTGCTCCGGATTAGTAGTGATGAGCTGGTCTTCTGAATACGAAGCAATAATTTTAATCGCCGCATGCTTGGCGCCGGCAAAGAAAATACCTTCTCCAACAGCAGCTTCCATAAGTAGATAGCGCTCGCTCTGCGTTAGGTTAAAAGTATCGCCAATCACATCAATGCCAGCTGGAGATTGCTTCAGCAATAATTGCAGTGCAGAGTTGGTAACAATGGCCTGTCCGAATTGATTGTTCAAGAAGTCATTGACGTCCTGAGTAATAGTTGTCACACCAAGATAATATTTTCTGGCCCGTTTAACTAGAGCGAAAATAAATTTGGCTGAATCTTCATTTTGCATCAACCACCAAGCCTCATCGATAGCCAAAATACGCTTCTTACGTTCTGAACGAACAACATTCCAAATATAATTGACGATTGTATAAATTGCCATCGCTCTCAACTCATCCTCGAGATCACGCACTGAGAAGATAACCAATCGGTTGGCCATCTCAACTGTAGTTGGTGAGTTTAAAAGTCCAGCAAATGTACCTTCCGTATACTTTCGCAAACGATCGACCAGGTCACCCGCGCCCTCCATACCTTCCAAAACTTCCTGAAGATCCTGAAGCACCGGATACTCGACAGTCTTCAAATTAACTAGCGGAATGTCTGGGGTAATATCTTTTTTAGCATAAGCTTCAAGTAGTGCTCGATCGAGTGTCGAATCCTCTTCCGGAGTAAAGCCCTTTTGTCCGCCCTCGCCCATTGGCGTCCCAATCATGATCCGGAGCAACCCCTTAAGGGTAATGACGGCGCTACGCAGGATATCTTCAACAGATACCTCTTCACCAACTGGCCGAGGCAAATCAAATGGATTGACTTTCGCTTCAGAAGCCAAGGAGACGTTAACATACGTTCCCCCAACTGCATCGGAAAGTGTTTTATATTCCATTTCCGGATCAATAGCGATGACTTCGGTTCCCATCATCATCGATCGCAGAATCTCCAGTTTAATAGCGTAACTTTTTCCTGCACCAGAGGTAGCAAAAACCACAGCATTAGCGTTTTGCAATGAAAAGCGATCAAAGAGAATTAACGAATTGTTGTGCCGGTTAATACCGTAAAGAATGCCGCGGTCACTAGTCAGATCTGAAGAAATAAATGGAAATGACGAGGCAATCGGTGAAGTATTCATGTTGAAGGTAATCATCAACTCATCGTTGCCGACTGGAATCGTTGAATTAAAACCTTGCTCTGACTGGAAAAAGCCTCGTTTGGAGTAGATTAATTTTGCTCCAAAGATTGACTCGATTTCTTCCGTACGTCTATCCAGTTCCTGCTCGTCATTAGCATAGATAGTGACATAAAAAGCAAACTGGAAAAAATGTTCAATACCCTGAGTTAGGTCGTCACGCAGTTGCTCCATGTCACGCAAAGCTGTTTCTTGAATCGGATCACGAGCAGCGCCCTTTTCAGCATCAGAATAAATCTGAGCTTCGACAATACCCACTTTATTTTTTAACTGCTTCAAAATAATCTCAGCTTTGATCGGGTAAAAAAACATGCTGATATCAATCGTTCCGTTATAATTAATTACCGGCGCCCCCCAACCAATAGTGACGTACCTTGGGTAAGTAGTGATGAACAGCGTGCGAATGTATTTACTACCCATCTTTAAAAAATCCGGATTGACCTGAAAAGAAGCCGGAGCAATCAGGTCTCTAATTGTGACTGTACCGCGTCGATAAATGCGCTCTTCCTCGAGCGTTGCCCTTTGCTCAAGAGCCGACTGCTGTTCAGCGGTAAGTTTTTTTGGCACCTTTTCTGGTTCTGGTACCTGCGCTGCAATTTTTTTAACGTCAATAGCCATATTAAAATCCCTCTTCAATTCGTAAGTCCGTTGTTGAAGTCATGCGTTGAGTATCAAAAACTTCCGGATTATAAACAGTGTAATAAAGCTCGATCAATCCCTGAGTATCTAAAATTGCACTTTGCAATCCCATTCCGGTTAAACCGCTCTGAATAATATTGACTCGCTGAAACAAAGCCTGCTTTCTCTCTTGAAACTGCTTTCCTTTTAGATTAATGACTGAAGCTGGAGCCAAGGCGGCACTCAGCTTTGTGAAAAAACCCTTCTTTTTATCACCCACCGGATCATATGGGACAACAACATAAAAACGTTTTTGCATAATCTCGCCCAATTCAACCAATTCGAGCACGAATGACCGATAATCACGCATTTGTGCTTTCAGCAATTCATTGTCAATCGTTTTTTCCTGGTCTTTTAAATTTTTGATGTAATTATCAACATTCATTTTTCGAGATTGGATAACAATCTGAATCGGATATTCTAAACCGTTTAAAAATTGCATGTAGGATTGCACGGTGGCTTGTTGCTCGTCAATTGATTTCAAAGCAAAGTTAATACTCGAAACCATAATCACCGAACGCAAAGTACCGTCCTTCATCACCACGACGTCTTCACGAATCTCAGCAATGTCTAAATACCTTTGAGTTGGCGGTCCTGGTTTTGACTTTGCCAACTGTTTTGATTGCATGTCTTGTTCTTTCTTGGCCATATGTTAAATTTCGTCCTCAGGTTGATAAACACCGCCGGTATTAACCACCAAGCTCAAGTCACCAAGCCGTGAACTTGCCAAGGATGCCTTAGTCGGCGGTGGTGGCGGTGGTGGCGCCTCTTCTTTTTTAACAAATTGTCGAATTTGTGCGTCAGTCAGACCCTTATCCCAAACACGAACACTGGGTTTTCGCAGTGTTTGAACCATATTAAGGATAATATAGTGAAAAGGCTGGCCATTCACGCGAGCAAAAGCAACAACGCATCCCAGAACCAACACAGGCAAGCCAAGTAAGATAACAATGATAATGTTAAGAAAAACGGCGTAGATAATAAACTCTAAACCAAGAGTAATAAGCATGATCACAAACTGGCGACCAGTAATTGGGCCGATAATTTTTGCCTCAACGTCGATGAATTGAGGAACTACGAATTGTTGCGATCCGCCATTAGCCATACTCAAAGTATAACACGATTAAGCGACTAAAACTTGATACGGTTGTTTAAACCTACAATTGCCTGAACTTCGGCCGGGCTGAGACTTTCCTGCCCAGTGTTACGTCGTTCCGAGGCTACTTCAGCAACAGAAATCCCCTTTTGCAGAGCTTCTTGCGCCATGCTCACATAAAGCTTATTAATCGGACTTTGCCGCCAGGCCTTTACGCCGCTAATTCTATCTTCGTATCTGGTTGACTCGAGCAAAGCCAGTTTATCTTCGATTTTTCGCACAGCTTCGTTAGGATCGGTGGAGAGTCGCCTAAATTCAACTGAACCCATCGTGCCTAGTTCATCAATCGGGCCAACAAGTTTACGAGTGTATTTGATATCTTCAACTTTTCCAGCTTGCGGTGGCGCACTAGGCACGCTTAATTTAGCTTTTGCTTTTATCGGTTTTGAGGCGACTTGAGCTTTGGCAATTTTTTCCTGGTCAATTTTGGTTTTTTGCACCGTGAGCTCTTCTTCTTTGGTCCGCGACGCACTTACTTGAGCGTTCGAGGCAAACGGCTCAATATCTTCGTCGCTTATTTTTCTCGTAATCGTCGCATGTCGCTCATTTAATACTTCCTTTTCTAAAGCGTTCAAATCTTTCACGTCGCTCTGTGCCTGCATAATCTCACCGGACTTCCCCTGAATTGAAGCACGGGCTGTCTCCAGCGCCTTCATGACCAAGTTTAAATCATCTCCGGCCAGCTTTTGTTTTAATAATTCGTAAGTTTTATTGACGTCACGCGTGCCACGAATGTGACTATAAGCCAGCTTATCAAAGGCTTTCTTAGGTATACGATTCTTTTTGCAAACTGCGGCAACCTGTTTAGTCAGCTCTTGGATGGTGATGTTAATTTTTTTATCAAAGTCTGCTTTTCCGTTCGAGTTTCCCCTTTTTTGTAGCTGACGTTTGGCAACGGCTATATCGGCCTTTTCGTCATCATTAATCATTTCACCAGAAATCACCGGCACGCTAGTCGTTAAAGCGTGTGGTTTAGGTTTGACTGTTGGCTGAGTTGGGAGATCTTGTTTTGATGTTTTCTCTGGAGTAACTTTGGTCAGTTCCCCTTGCGCTGTTAGATCGATTTGCGGATTTGTTGATTCCTGCTTAGCTTTGACCGGTGCTGGTTGATCCTTTTTCTGAGCCAAATTTAAAGGTGGAACTACATTAGTGCCAAGAGCACCTTCTTTTGGCTTCTGTGGCGCTGCAACTTTTGGTTCTGCAACTGCTCTTGGTTCCTGAACCGGTTTGGGTTTTCGTAATTTTATTAAAGCCTCGAGTTTGGCTAACTTTTCCTTAAGATCTTCTTTGGAAACGCTTGGCTGACTTGATTCTACTGGCTTTTCAATAATCTCTTTGACTTCCGAAACAACCACCGGAGCTTCTCTGACTTCTTGTGGTTCTTCGCTGACAACAGCCTCTGCTTGTTCCTCGATAAATTTAAACATGTTGGCAACCTGGGTGTCATCGAGTGCCAAGCCACCAATGTTGATCGGCCGTTTCATCAGCGTAATCGTAGCTTCTTTACTACGTTCTTTTTTAAGATAACCGCGAGCAATAAAAGCAAAACGCTTTTTAATGTATTCAGGAACATCAAGACCGATTTTGGTAGCCAAATCTACTAATCGGTCATCGGTCGTTTCTATTTTCTTTTCAATTCGCAGTAACGGATAATCTTCCAATTTCCCGCCCCATTTTACGATCTGATCAGCCGTGCCAGGAAGATAATTATCAAGCGGCAGTAAGCGGTAACCGGCGATGTCGGCACAAATCAACTTGGCTTTATTTTCATCAACATTGAAAGCACTAGCAACCATTGACGGCATTTGCGCCAGCTCGAGCTCTCCTTTAATAATGGCATCGGTCAAATCCAAAAATTCTTCCAAACGGTCTTCTGGAAGTTCATGCTTTTTTACTACTTCTGCAAACTGATCGAAAATTTTTATATCAAGTAAAAACTCTCGGACAGGCGGAATGGCACGTATCTCCTTTGGCATGAATGATTAATTACGAAATGTTCCGTGCTGCTAAATTAGCTCGATTCTGTGCACTCGTTAGATTTCCTGGTACGCGAGCTCCAGGACCAAGAGCCATAATCTCTGCTCTAATAGCTTCCTGAACTGCGTGAACAGCTTGTTGCATCTGCGCACGAACAGCTGCATTTGTACTTTCATTATGTTGCCTGACAATTCGATCAAGCTGAGCTTGACCAACATTCTCAACAACTGTACGAGTAGCATCGGTTGATGTCGGTGTATGAGTAAATTGATCATCAAGGTGGGCCAGGTTTTCTGGTCTTTGAGTAAATTCTTCCCGTACGGTTGCTTGCATACCACCGCCGATTGTTCCGGATACGCTAATGCCAATATGAGCCAATTTTGCTCCGTTCGCGTGCCCCGGTGGACCTCCAGCTGCTGGCGGTGTCGGTGGCGTTGCTGAGAAAGCAACACGTCTAGCAGCGCGCTGATCTTCGGCTGATCTTGTAGCATCGGATGCAATATCTAAAGCTTCGGTAACGAATGCTCCCCGTGCAGCAGCTGGAATTTCGGACACGTCGGCCCCGGATCGAGCTGCACCAAGCACCAAAGCTGTAGTTTGCTCCGGCGTAGTCATATGCAAAGCCGGATCGATGTTGCGGGCTTCAAGATAACGGTCGCCAGCCTGAATGTTATACTCATCGCGTTGTGTGGCCGGAGCGGCGTGTCCGGCAGCTCGAGCTGCTGCTTCCCTCGCGTTTGCCGCTTCTCTTTCTTCCGCTTGAGCTGCTGCCAAACGAGCCGGATTGGTTGTTTCTGGATTGGTATTGCTCATGGCTGCCTCGATAGTGCCAGCTGCTGCTTCAACTGATTGCGCTGTGGCGATTGGATTTCCAGGAACAACAGTGACCGCAGCGCCAAATCTAGTACCCTCGCCCTGCAGTGCTCGATGAACCCCAGAATCAACCCCGCGACCGGCGCGAGCTTCGTCGAGTGCGGTGCGTTGAACAATATTACCGTCACGGTCAGTGTACTCACGTTCAACCCGACGACCCAACATCTCCTGAACTTCAGGGATGCGAACACCATCAGCGGAAAGATCACGCTTATTAAAGTCCTCGCTATCAACAATCAATTCCTCGAGTCTTTCACGGAAGTCAGCCTGATCATCAGCTGATCTGAAAGTGCCATCATCATTTGTATATTGCGAACGCAAATGTTCTAGGTTTCCAACTTCAAACTTATCACGAGCCTTGCGCTGATCAGGCGTTAAATCAACATCACCTCGACGCATGTATTGCATAGCATCTCGGCGACGACGGCCGATTTCGGCATTTCCTGCCTCCTCACCCATCTGGCTACGAATGGCGTCATCAGCCTGACGACGGAAGTTCTTATCTGTTGCGTATTTCTTGTTGACTTCCTCGACACGATCCATTTCCGCTTGTGACAACGCTAGACCACGACGAGCGCGTGGATCAGTGGAGCGCATTGTGGCCACAGCTTCACCTGCCGTCATAGAATCAACTTCTTTTTTAGCAGCTTGTTTTTGTGCTTGAGTTGATGCCGTAGCCATACTTTCAACCCTGCCGCCTACCTTAGCCATAGCCCAACCAGCCGCACCGCCAACTAAGCCGCCGCCGGCTCGCAAGCCGCCGCCCATTTCTGTCATACCCCGACCCCAACCACTGAAAGCTCCAGTGCGACGTTCAAGCTCGACACCGCCACGTCGGCCTATTCGCGCCCCGACAGCAGCTGGTGCGCCGAGTGCCATTTTCATACCAGCCTGACCCTTTTCTTTAGTGATATATTGCGCTGCTACACCACCCATTGATTGAGCAGCGCCGCTAGCTGCTTGGAAACCGATACTCATTAGAGTAATGCCAATAAAAAGACTGGTTAGTTTATCCATTTGAAAAATTTCCGAATACAAACCAATAGCATCTGACGGCGGTATGGCTGGAAATTCTTCAGAGGTTGATATTGGTCCGCTTGAAGCTGCGGCTAAACCAAGCCATAGAAAGAAAGTCAAAATTGGTCCCAAGGTAACGGAACCGATAAGTTTCCCCCACCACTCTTTGTACCGAGCCTCGCCAGTATTTAATACACTCTTTGTTGCTGCCAGAAAAAAAGCGATCGGCGAAAGAATCAATAGCACCCACAGCATGGCAATGCGATAAATGAAAATCACAGCCATCAGTAACAATACCCCAAGGACCATGAGCATTAATGAGAGTGTCACGTACGATGTACCCAGATACCCCAGAGCAACCAAACCGCCTTGCGAGGAGGCGGCGACCAGGTTTTCACCGTCCAAAGCCATGAAACCGGTAATTTGAAAAAGATTGACGAAGTTTCCAGCCGCGATGTCGCGCAGGGCGTTCACAAAAGTGAACATGACCACTTGCCCGAGATCGATAATCAGCAAGGTGAGCATGCGTGAGAAGTTGAGCGCGACAACAGCAATAAAAAGCCGTGGTAATTGTTGTCCGAGCGGTGTCTTATTGATACCCAACATTGTCTGGATAGCAATGACCAGCAAAATAACAATGACGAACATGTTAACCACGTCGCGAACCAAGGGCCAACCAATATCAACGATGTTGCTGTCACCAAAATTGTTATAGCCTAAAATTGGCACAACAATCATGCCGATGATCAAAACGATAAATTTACCAACCGCCCAAGAAATCGCTTGTAAAACCCAAGCCAAGAGCAACAATAACATGGCTCCCGGATCCATTTCCTTCAATTGATCAAAAGTTAGGCCAGGAGCCTGAGCGTTTGCCGAATTGGCTGCCATAAAACAGACACCAACCAAAGCAAAAATAACGGCGATTTTATGATTTTTGACAAATCCCGTAAATGACAAAAGATATTTTGCAGCCTTTTGCATAGGCTCATAAATTATATCACAAAAACAATTGTTATTTTGTATCTTTTAATCTAATTGTGGGTAATTTTTCATCTTACGTCATTGCAAAAAAATTAATCGATTTCAAACGTTCAAAACACCCTTTGTTCTAGTTCTATTCAAGCCTAATTCGGACAAGAATCAGTTGACCTTGCCCGAAGAGAGGTTAGACGTTTTCGAGAGTTTGTAGTTATGGCGCGACGATCGTCAGACCACAACCGTTGCTCACGGGATCTGCTGTAGGTATTGCGTCAATCGACGCTGCACCAAAGCCTGCCGCCACGCTTCCCTGCATTGTGCCCGGCGGGAATGGCGCCAGACAGCTCCAAGAAACACCTCCACCTGATTGGTACTCGACCGAAAACCGCAACGAATCACCGGCAGACGTGCCAGCACGCTCGTAACGAACCGTGGCAGCGCCGTGAACTTCGGCCAGGTTTTGCCAGCTGGTTGGTGTGCCACCTGCTGGCGTGAACTCACCCGAGACGGTGATGCGATCTGCAGCACTGCCCGCGGGTGTGGTCCATTCGAGCCAAAGGAGATCGGCAACGGGTGGCTGGCCGAGACCAGCCGGGGTTCCAGTGTCGCCGGGGTCGCCCAGGTTGTCGTTCTCATCATCATCCTCCGGTGGATTGTGGCCAGTATCTGGATTGCCGAGCTCGCTATCGTCGTTGATGTCATCATCGTCTGTTCCTCCTTGAATAATCACACCCTCGTCATCGTTCGGACCGCCACAAGTCGTGACATCTTCCAGGCTCAAACAGTAGGAATTGACGCTACAGCTACCAACTTTCTGCTGGATAGCCGAGACAATGCCGTCGTCGACCCAAATGATGTCGCGATTGCCAAAACCCATGAGCAGGAGCACGTCCCAGCTTTCGATGGGCATGGCGATGCCGTCAGCAATGAAGTAGACGGCCGAGTTGGAGTTTTCGCGCACGAGCGAGCCGTCGCGGAAAAGCACCGGCCGCAGATCGTGTCGGTAATCGTCAAGATCGATCCCGAGCTCCGAAGGCGAATGCAGATCGTCGTAGGTCGAAGCGGTGATGTTCCAACTCTTGAGCACTGCCTGCCAGCTAGCCAGCGGCACCTCGCGGCGCGCGCGGTAACCGGAGCCAGAGTCCTGCTCGATGAGCCAAACGATACTGCCGTCGTAAACCGCGTTGATGTCGTAGTTGCTCCCGAAGGAAAAACCGGCATCGTAGCAATCAAGCAGTTCGTCATCGGTGATGAGCGCGACGTCGGCGAAGTCGTGACGTCGGGACCAGAAGGCTTCTTCGCTCAGGAAAGCACGGCGATGGCCGGCCTCGATGAGATAAGTGGTGCTGACGGTTGGTGTTTTGACCAGTGAACCGTTAGGATGCCAGAGTTCCACTGGCAAATGCGAACGGTAGTAGTGACCGCCGGAGAGGCCGCAGACCATCTGCGAGGTCTGGAACTCTCCTGTTTCCCCGGTATTTGTATCTGTGGACATGATGGCCAGGCCCTCAACCGAGGGACCGTAGATTGCATCTGCCGAAGCATTACCGCGGTGACGTCCAATGTGGACGTGATCGCCGGTCGAATCGCCGGTCGAGCCTTCGTAGCCGAGCAACTGCCCGACTGCCACTTCCTGACCGTCCTCGATGAAGATGGTGGAGAGATGGCCGATAACGATGTAGGTACCGTCCAGCAAGTCGATGTTGATGTGCAAGCCGAAGTCATCGTGCGGTCGGTCGTCATGAACGTAGGCAACACCGCCGATCGGCGCGAAGAGGTAGTCGTTGATGTTGTTGGGCGTGTCCAGATCAACATCATGCCGAGTAGCGTTGCCAGTGTGCGAATAGCTGCCACCAGCGCCCTGGGTGCAGAGCGTCTGGGAGCCGTTACGCAGTGGTAAATTGATAACGATCGTATCCTGGCCGCCAATGATCTCGACGGCGGTGTCGTTGACTCCTGGCAAGTATCCAGGATCAATCCACCAACTCGGCCGACAACCGCCACCAACAATCATCAGCAAGACGAAGACGATGGCCGTCAACAGACTACGTCGGGAAGCCTTTTTGGAATGCATGGTTAACTCTCGTTGTGAAAGGTGCGAAGAGTGCTGTCAAAATGATCAGCTACTCCTGATTAAACGTAAGAGGTTGTCTACTCAGCAGCAGCCATCCTCCCAAGGCTCCGCAGAACGCGGAGCCCGAGGAGACAGACAGGACTTGCGAAAATCCCCCTCCCCTTCGGGTGATTTCGCTTGTTAAGGAATGTGGAAACCCGATGTGCCGCTCCTTTAGTAGACCCTCACTGTTAACTTCTACTGAAGGTGACGAGCAGATTAGTATTTCCGGTGCGGTAGTAACTCTTTTTGTGCACGTTTGGTTTTGTGAACGTTCTATTATTAGATTATCGGCAATATAAAATATCGTCAACCGATTTTTTGCTAACTTTAGCTAAAAATTGTTGATCGTCTTCAACAGTAAAAAATAAAATTGACTGATCTTAGCCCTTTTGCTCTGTTGATCAGCTTAGACAGCAAATGGGGATAGGGAAAATATTCACAGATTCAGATTGACAGGCCAGCAAAAATGCTTGAGATTAATTATAAGGACCAACGATAAAATCTCTTATCCTCCCGCGACGATCTGTCGTGTTTTTCAATTTCGTCGGATCGGTCAAAAATGAAAATATGTCTAATATCCCACTATCAGCAAAAATCTTTGATTTCCTTATTTATGAGCTAGGTTGTCTCGATGAGGGACTGAAGCGACCAAGCTTAATGAATAAATATACATATGAATATGTGATGCGACGGTATCATATTAATAATCCGCATTTGGTTACTCAGAGTCTTAGGCGAATGGAAAATAACAAAATGATTCAAATTAATAAAAATGCTGATGAACTGTTGATTCAATTGACTGAATTAGGAAACCAAACAAAGGAATTAAGAAATTTACTCAATACTGATTATCGTACTTTACCGCAAGATATGCAGTGTATTGTTTCGTATGACATCCCGGAGGCCGCGTGCAAAATGCGCAGGAGTATACGAACTCTACTTCGTCAACTTGGTTTTCAATGTGTACACAAGAGTGTTTGGGTTTGTAATTTGGATATTAGTGCGGCACTGCAAAAATATCTGCAAAAGATTAACGCTATGCAATGGTTTTCGATATATATCGGTCGAAAAATATAATTATTGAAATAGATTAATTTAGGATTGACAAAATTTGAATTTTGTGTTACTATATTTTGTTTCCAGGAGGAAACGGAGGGTAAAATGAACGAAGAAAGCATTATCCACTTTTTCGGCGCCACCAGTGCGTTGACCCAGTTTGCCATCCTCTTTGGCAAGACGCACCAGATCAAACTGATGATCAAGAGCAGGACAACCGAGAACGTCTCCCTGCCCATGTTCTCACTGATCCTGTTCTCGTGCGTCACCTACTTCATCTACGGACTGCTGATCGCCGACGTCTACGTCTACGGACCCCAGATGCCGTCGATCATGGTCGTCTCGACGATCATCGGGTTGTATTTCCGCAATCGGAACTACCCAATCCGGTCCTCATGAATTGCGCGTGGTCCGCTTTGGCCACACGAGCCGCTGTCGAAAGACGCGGCTTCTTCGTTTTCAAAAATGTCGGATCGGACAAAAATGAAAATCGCACTACTGAAAAGTCGATCGGATGACAACATGTCATTGTCGACAATTCAGAAGCGCGCGAGAGTAATCGTAACTAACCTTAAAGCAGTTAGTCCGATTTTTTGTTGAAAAGATCCTCCTTGATGCCCGGCCAGTAGCGGCGGCGGAGCTCATAGAAGCCCAAGGTGATAGCCAGGACCGCCATCGTCCACGATGAAATCCTGATCAGCCAAATGCCCAGGTTTTCCCAGACAGGATAGTACTCAACAGGCATTTTTCCTCCGAAAAGAGCAATATTAGTATACACAATTTTCATGAATTTTTTGATAAATAATTTATTTTGCCAACATTAGAGCAATTTTACTGTTCAACATTTTTTTTGATTGTATAAATATTTGACAAGAACTTGTGAATATGATATTGACATAGGTTAGATATTTTGCTAACGTTAAAGCAGAAGGAGGGACTTCCTCCGGATTGTACCTTAAAGGGATCTTTCCTGAATGCGACTCTACCACGCCAGCCAGAGTAATATTCAGGAACGATCCCACAACAGCGCTACTTTTCCCTGGAGGGCAACATGCGCGCTCTGACCACTGCTTGGGCGGTCGTGATGACTGCCCTCCTCATGCACACCGGATGCGGCGACCCCGATGATTCGGGCAAGCCGGACGACACTGGCGACACCAGCGTCACGACCAATTCCGGTACCTTGACCGGTGAGGTCTACATCCTCGGCGTCGCTGCCGACTGCGATGTCAACCTCAACGGCAACTACGCCGGCAAGGCGTGGGAGCCGATCGAGCGAGATGTCGGAACCTACGGGGTGACGGCCGGCGACGTGGGCAAGACCACGCAGGACGATCTGCCGATCCACAGCCAGGATGGACGCGACTGGGTCGCACCCGAAGCGACCGGCAAGGTCGACGAGGACATCGACACCCCGGTGCGGGTGGACATGAACCAGTACGTTGAGGGCACGTGGAGCTGCTGGGTAGACGATGGATCTGGCATGATCTACACTGGTGTTGTCGAGATGGATAATGGTCATCTTTTGACCCTCCCTGGGCTTGGCCAGGACATGGACGTCACTGGCGTTGACATCTACTACCACAGTGACCAGTCTGGGTCAACCATCGCTGGCGCATTCACATCAGCAACGACCGCTGACCTCACCTGGACCACGGCCTACGCAAGCGCCGTAGTCGAATGCTGGAAGGGTGGTCAGAACGACCGGCCGTAGGCGCAAGCACAACGGGCATGGCGCGCACAAACGGACATGGCAGCGCCATGTCCCTACATCCTCCCCGGAACCATCGCAACGATGGGGCTGGGGTCATTTTTTTATGAAATATTTACCGCAACGAAAATCAATTCGCTTACATAAGTACAATTATACCCAGTCAGGAATGTATTTTGTGACGATAAATACCAAGGGCGGTGAATGTTTGTTTGGGGGAATTAAAAATGGGATGATGGAATTGAATGGATTTGGCATGATCGCTGAACAGGAATGGTTGCAAACAATGATGATCCG
>JBDRDZ010000009.1:0-13200 GCA_043820165.1 Patescibacteria group bacterium | reverse complement strand
CCGATACTCATTAAAGCGTCGAGTGTTTCCGTATCTTCAATCGGCTCATCCATAACCAGTACGCCCTTGAGTTCCAAGATAAGTTTTTGGGCTGTCTTTTTGCCAACACCTGGAACACTGGTCAATAGCCCAACGTCACCGCTCATAATGTGCTGGGTCAACTCCTCCTGATTAACTGAACTCAACACTTTTTGAGCTAATTTTGGACCAACTCCGGGAACATCGAGCATTTTCACAAAAAAACTATAAACGGCCCGATCAGTAAAGCCAAAGAGTTCGTGTCGATCTTCTCGTATATAGTCAAAAATATCAAGACTAACTGTTTCGCCAACTTCTGCGCTGCAGCCAACGGTTAAAACTTTGTAACCAAGACCGCCGGTCTGAACAATCAGCCAACCGTCTCCTGCCTCCCGAACAATGCCCTCAATATATGCAATCATAAGTGACTATCTTGGCACGATATGCTGGCTTTCGTCAAAAGCCGATCGTGCTTTATTGATCTTTGGTAAAAGATAATCTGTCTGTGCACCAAAATCGATCGGCTGATCTGGATCAACGATTAACTGATAAATCTCCTGCATGATTTTACCGCGCTCAGCTGTAAAAGGCGTACCTAAAACTTTAAAAACTTCCTCTGGTTCCAAACCTGAATCATTCAGCATCTGTTTGAAGGCTCGGGTTTTCTGCAGTTCAATCTTTGATCTACGTTGCTCTCGTCGTTGCGGTAGTAACATCTCCTCGGATAGTAAAAAATTTACTGTCGGTCGCAGATCAACATCGAAAATTCCTTCCTCATAGCGCAGGCTGCCGACGGCGGTATCTAAAAATAAAGCGGCTAGCATAAAATCAAGGGCGTCATCAGCATCAAAGCCGGCTTTATTGGCCTTAGCTGTATAGGTACGAAATTTTGACGGCTCCGGACGCTTTGCAAAAGCATGAATGACCTCGATATGATGACGAATGGTAAACTCCAGTAGTCTTCTTTCACGAGCACTTAATCGCAATTTATCGCAAATTTTCTCCCTAGCCTCTGCAAATTGTTGTCCAGCACTAATCGGCGCGTGGCGATAAAAATGGGCTATGATCTCATACTCATCATAGAACTTGGCCATGACCTCCTCCTCGTTAAGGTCTGGATTTTTAACTTGCATGGCTTTGACTAATTTTAAGTACGTATGCCGCTCAGTTTCCGTAGCCTGTTCTGATCGTCGATACTTGTTTTGAAAAAATCCCTCAGCTGCTCCCTTTGAATCAGTTGGCGCTTCGAAGGAAACCGTGACTGCCTTCCCCAAATCATGAAGCAAAGCAAAAGCTTGGAGTGTAGCTGCATGTTCACGAATGATCTGTTCTAATTCTTCAATCTCGTGATGAAGATTTTTATGACGTGAAAACTCTTCGATATCGAGCAGAGACTCGCCATCAACAATAGCAAAAAGACCAGCCAGGATTCGCTCGACGTGCCGAGCTACAACTGCTCCTTCAGCGTGCCATGGTGCGCCTTGAGGAGTAGTCTCGAGGCTCTTGTGCTCGGGCGCCAGGCGTTGAGCTTCCAACAAGGTCTCTTTTGATTTTCTAAGGTTTGACTCAATCAGCACCCTTTTTGCAAGCCAGTCCAAAAAGAAGCTAGTTTCTCTGACGATTTGTTTTTTAGGAATCGTTTCCCACATACGTCTTTATTATATCAGACTAAAGACTTTCTGATTTATTCTATAATCCAGTTAATCAGATTTCGACAAAAAATGCTCTAAATTTCTCCAATTTTATTGCTAATTTTAGCAATTTTTTTTATTAGTCTAAACTTTGATCATAAAAGATTGCCAGTTGCGACTTGACAAAACTTTCGCAACATGGTAAATTGTTATCTTGCAGACGGAGGACGAAATGCACAGCTAGATCAACTATTCCTAGCTGAGAGTTGGCTGGCAGCCAAACAAAACCGCATCAATGACGCGAAGTAAATCGGTTGAGCTCGAGAGCTCCCGATTATATAGCGCGCTCTGAGCGTGTAAGAAACGAGATCTTCCCGATCTCCTGCCAAGCCGGTTCGCTTCTGCAAACGATGCCATTAAAGTCTGGCGTCATGGGCAGCAGAAGTTGCAACCATCAACCTCCGCTCGAGGTCACCCGAGTCATCCGACTCAAGATGTTCGTTATCGCAATTTTTCCGAGGAGAGCAGCCACATGATCCTGACGACGAAAGACGCCGCCGCCGTTGGCCAGTGCAACGAGCTAGGCTCCGACCCTGTCGGAACCTGTACCGACACTGACAACAACTGCGACGACGACATCGTCGCCAGGAGGTGTACCATCTCATCGTAGAAAAAAGCGCCTAAAAGGCGCCACCGTGGACTGGGCTGAACTGTCGCTTGCGACATGTTCGGCCCCTATTTGTTTTTAGATTGTCTAAACTTTAATTGGTTTGGCGCACTCCCAAGCAGCGAGGAACATCTGTTTCATTGTCTCTGAAAAAATATCATTTTCAATAATGACCACTTCAACATCACCTACAAAATTCATAAAGACAATGCGGTTTGAATATAACCAAATCAAGCCTTCAAAATCTTGACCTTCAGGAACTCGACGGTATTCAGTATTTGGCCGCGGGTTGCGAATCTTCTCTCCTTTAAAAAGCATTTTGACTTTTACTTTCTTATGATGAACCGTCTCGCGATATTCAAGTAAAATCCTTTCGTCAATTGTTTTATAGACGACATCCCCATCAGCCATTTCATACAGCTCGGTGGCTTTGGCAGCAGCAACGTCACGAAAGAGTGAACGCACACCCTCGACTCCGGTAAAAAACTTGACCTTGGGCCGTTCGCCGGCTTGCATCATCCTTAGCTCTGGAACCATTTCTTTGAGCGAAGAAATCTGGCTTTTCATGTTCTCCATTTTACCCTTAAAGTAACCATGAAGTTTTTCTGGATCCTCGGCGCTAAACATCTTCTTCTTGCCTTGATTAAAAGTACTAGCTAGGCTCTTCTCGCCTAAACTGCCAATGATTTCGTAGGCAGCAGTGCGAGAGATATTTGCCTCCTTGGCAATGTTCTGGACACTCGCCGGTCCGAGCTTAAGCATGGACAGATAAACGCGAGATTCCGTCTCGGTTAAACCAAGTTCGATTAAAACTTTTTTCATTTTTTCAGAATACATACTTCACTATTGTACACTAATGCTTAACACTTCGTCTACGGGAGGTAATTTTTTTTCTTCAGATAATATGCCCCAGCAACGATCGTTACCAAAAGTAAAACCGCCAAAGCGCTCGTAAAGTTCCAAAGCGTGATCGGAATCCTGGACGTACATGCGCCGCTCACCCTGAATAATCACAACCGGTCGCGGTTCACCAAACTCTTCGGCCACTAAAAAAGAAACGGCATCACGAATACTGATGCGATCTTCATCACTCCTGATAATCAATACTCCATTGATTTCTTCCCGCTTCTCCCAAGCTTCACGGGCCTTTGCTTCTTCTTTGGCTCGACGCTCGACACCGAGCTCATTTGTGAGTAATCGGTAAAATTCAATGACTCGTTTTTTTTGATCACCAATAATACCTTCCTTCTTAAGCTCCCATAAGAAACCACGATCAATAAATGCAACTCCACGAACTAAATTTGGATCAAAACCCCAATCAGAGATTTTATCATCCGTGATCTCAGATAACATTATGAATTGCTCGAGCGAACTCGTTTCCTGCATACGATCAAGTTCATCGTAGCGATGATGATCGATAATGGTAATCTGATAACCAGCATCCTCAAGTTCTTTTTCTGATTCTGGACCTGGAAGCTCAACAATGACTAGATGATCAGCTTCAGAGTTGGCTTCTTTTATGCGGTCGAAAAGATCCTTCTCTCGCTCCAGCCGCGCTCCGTGCGGTTGTTTTGATTCAACAATGGCCAGGCCTAATTTTTGCGCTAGCTTGATAATCATCAGTGACTCTTCATCATTTCGCGGACAAATAAGCACGGTTTTTTGAATATCAATCATACGTTTACTATCTTAGCAAAAAAAATCGACGCTGGCATCCCTTGCGGGCGCTAGCGTCTACGAATCACTGGCGCATTTGGTAGATCGCCTCGAGCTCGCCGAGCAGCTCGGCTTCTCTGGTTTCGAGCTTCCGAAGTTCTGCATCGAGCGTCCAACGTCCATCCTCGATGATCTGCTGCCCCTCCCGAGTTGCCTCTTTGTCCATCTCGTCGACTACGGTAGCAATCTCATCAACCCGATCCATGATCTCAGCCAGTTCGGCAGCCTTGTCCGGATCCTCTTCCTCCAGGCGTAAGTGCTCGTCCAAGACCCGGTCGTCCTGTGTCCAGTCGTGAGGCTCTTCGCGCCTCGGGACGACATCGTCATCGAAGATCGGTGCCAACGTCTCGATGAGTTCGATCCTGGCATGCAGATCTTGCCGCAGCAGTTCGATATGAGTCAGCTCCCATTCGATCTGCTGCGCGCGCGTCAACTCGCGGGTAGGCTCGCCTTCCTCTGCCTGTTCGAGAATTGCTGAGGGCGTTGACGTAGGCGGAATCGGCATGAGCTTTGTTGGTTGCTCTGATTGGAGCTGACCAGGATCACTCTCCGGCCGCCGGCCTGCAGCCGTAGCCTTTTCGAGAACTTGTGAGTCTGGCAGCAGACTGTACATTGTGAAAGACAGCAGGCTAGCAATGATGATCACGCTAAGCCCCGCACCAACATATCGTGTGACTGAACCGCCTTGAGCTTCGCTCACGTACACCTCCCAAAAGGACGAGGCGGAAATTTATCATATATATAATAGATCGTCAATAAAAAAGTCCTGCAGATCGAATGAGACCTGCAGGACTGGTAAATCTCATTAAAACCCAATCCAGACGTCTTGTTCCGCTACCCTAAACTCCGTTTGATGTCCTAAGTCTTCATCCTTGATGAAGCTGGCAAAGTCAGCCAGCACACCTTCCTGAATAACAAACCCGTGTTCTTCAAACATTTTTTCAACTTCATCTGACGGCGACCATATTTTTAGCACGATGCGATCTTTGATTGTTAGACCGACATCTTTGCGCAGCTGATTTACATGACGGATAACATCACGAACCATGCCTTCGCGAATAAGTTCCGGTGTGAGTTCCAGATCAAGTTCGACATCTAAATCACCCTGCTGAACATCAGCTGATTTAACATTTACTTCATCGAGAATTACCTTTAAATATTCATCATCCAATTTGCCAGATGGTGTCATGATCGTCATGCCGGCTAACACCTGTTTAATCGCTCGCCCGGCTGCTTCACGAATCTCTAGCGCCCGGCTAACTACCGCTCTGGCTTCACCCATGTCTTCGATTACTCGTTCGTTGATCTCGCCAACCTCTGGCCAATCTTCAAGATGAACCGAGAGTCGATCCTCGCGTCCCAAAAAACCACCGTCTAAATTCTGATAGATTACTTCGGCCAAAAAAGGCATAAACGGCGCTAGCATCTTGGAGAAAGTCTCGAGCACAGTGCGCAAGGTAGCAAGTGCCTCTAAACGATCTTCGCCGGCTTCTTTCATACGATCACGTGAACGACGGATGTACCAGGTAGAAAGATCCGTTACAAATGTTTGCAGTGGTCGGGCTGCGGCTTGCAGATCATAAGCTTCCATCGCTTCGGTTTCTGCTTTCAGTGTTTGATTGAGCCGCGAAAGGATCCAGCGATCCAAAACATGAATACCAGAAGGTTCTCGACCGTCATCATGTTCTTTATATAGTTCATAAAACGACGCAACGTTACGTAAAATGTTGATGAACTTCTTGGAGACTTCATCGACTTCTTTTTCACTGAAGCGGAGATTTTCGGCACGAACAACCGGGCTGGACATCAAATAAAAACGAACCGCATCTGAACCGTAATGCTCCATCACCTCCATTGGATCTGGATAATTACTCAGTCTCTTGCTCATTTTCTTGCCGTCCTCAGCTAGCACAATGCCATTGACAATTACGTTTTTATAAGCTGGCATGCCAAAGAGTGCATTAGAGAGAACGTGCAGAGTATAAAACCAGCCACGTGTCTGATCCTGACCCTCGGCGATGAACTCAGCCGGAAAACCTTGCTCAAACGTTGACTCATTCTCGAATGGATAGTGAATTTGGGCGTACGGCATTGAACCAGACTCAAACCAGCAATCTAATACTTCTGGAACATGGCGAAATACTTTACCGTCTTTTTCAATGGTAATGTCATCAATGATGTGTTTATGCAGATTATCTATCTTGACCTGGCCGGAGAGCATTTTTAACTCCTCGACAGAACCAATACAAATCGCCTCACCGTCTTCGGCGCGCCAAATTGGCAGAGGTGTGCCCCAGTATCGAGAACGTGAAATAGCCCAATCGCGAGCGCCTTCGAGCCACTTGCCAAATCGGCCCTCTTTCATATTACTCGGCACCCAGTTGATTTCCTTATTCGAGGCTACCAGATGATCTTTTTGCTCAGTTACGCGGACAAACCACGACGTTGTATTGTAATTGAGCAGCGGCGTATCGCAGCGCCAACAGTGCGGATAGCTATGGGTAACCGATTCTTTACGCAAGAGCTTGCCGTGAGCTTGAAGCCATTTAAGAATCTCCACATCAACCCCCTGTGGGTTTTCCTTTGATTTTACTGGCACGTCATCAACCGCATAGCCCTCGCTAGCTAACGGCTTGGAAACTTCATCAATAAAATGACCATTCATTTTGACATGAATAATCGGAGCGACATTTTCCCGTTCGCCAAGATTTTTATCATCCTCACCAAAGCCCGGAGCAATATGAACCACGCCGGTTCCTTCTTCTGTAGTCACGAAGTCACCAGCCGCGACTCGGAAGGCATTTTCATGATCAGCAAAGAATGGGAAGAGCGATTCATAAGTGGCTCCAACTAAATCATGACCTTTCATCGTTTCTTTTTGAACATACTCAATGCCAGAAAAAGTTTTTTCTAAAAGCGGAACGCCAACAATAAACTGCTCGCCACCGCTTTCGACCAAGGCATAATCTAAATCAGCTTTGACAGCAATCAAGGCGTTGCCTGGCAAGGTCCATGGTGTCGTTGTCCAAGCCACCAACTTGGCGCCCTCGTACTTGCCGCTTGTAATTGGGAATTTAATGAAAACGGAAAGGTCTTTGACGTCAGCATAACCTAGGTTGACTTCAAAGTTTGATAATACTGTTTCGCAGCGCGGACAAATGTGCATGGGCAGATGACCTTCGTAAATCAACTTTTTATCCCAAAGCTGCTTGAAGACCCACCAGATTGATTCCATGTAAGACATGTCCATGGTCTGATAGGCATTTTCCATATCAACCCAGCGGCCCAAACGGTGAATCACGTTCTTCCACTCCTCTGCATATGTCAGCACCTCTTCGTGGCAACGATCATTAAAAGTATTAATACCGAATTTCTCGATATCTTTTTTTGAATTGAGATCAAATTTTTTCTCCACGATATTTTCAATCGGCAGGCCGTGACAATCCCAACCCCAGGTGCGCTCAACGCGATAGCCACGCATGGTCCAAAAACGGGGCACCACGTCTTTCATAACACTGCCGACAAGATGTCCATAGTGAGGCAAACCAGTCGCAAAAGGTGGCCCATCGTAAAAAACATACGGATTACCGACGGGACGATTAGTAACTGATTTTTCGAAACATTGATGCTCTTGCCAATAGTCAAGAACGTCGTGTTCTTGAAGGGCATGAGGTGATTGTTTTTGTTGTGCCATACGTGAATAGACTACCAGTCAAAGGCCTGAAAATCAAGGCGTGATATAATCAAAATGCAAAAATTGAAGAAAATATTATGAAACCAACTATTTATATTGGAGCTGATCATGCCGGGTTTGATATGAAGGCAACGATCAAAGAACATTTTGAATCACGAGACTATATTGTCGAGGACCTGGGGGCGCTCGAGCTCGACCCAACTGACGACTATCCGCAGTATGCCGAAGCAGTAGCCCAAGCTGTCTTGAAACATCCTGGATCACTCGGTGTACTTTCATGTGGTAACGCCGAGGGAGTCTGTATTGCCGCCAACAAGTTTGACGACATCCGAGCCGGACTAGGCTTTTCAATCGAAGCTGCCAGAACGATGCGTAACGATGACAACGCCAACGTTATCTGTATCCCGGGACGGATTGAAACAAAAGATGACCCGCTTGAAATCGTCGAAGCCTTTCTCGAAACATCATTTTCTGGTGCCGAACGCCACCTGCGACGACTGTCACAACTTGACGACATCGAACAACTCCATCAGCACAGCACAACTGTTGTGCCAGCAGTTCTGACATACGCTGAAGATGATTTTGTATCTAGAATGTCTGATCCCGAAGTCCGTAAACTGGCTTCGTTATATCAAATCGATATTCTCGACGGTTCCATGTTTGATGAAACTTGTTATCACGATCCGCTGGCGATGTCCCATATTAAACTTCCGCCAAAAGTCGAGTTGCACTTAATGATCAATGACCCGCTTCCAGTAGTTGAGGAGTGGCAACGTCGCGTGCCAACGCTTGAACGAGCTATCATCCACGCCGAAATCAGCAAAATGCTCCTACCGGTTATCGAGGGCATTAAAAATCTTGGTCTGGAAGTTGGTCTCGCTCTTAATCCAGAAACCGATCTTGAAACGGTTGAACGCCTTTTACCAACGCTAAACATGCTGCTGATTATGGGTGTTAATCCGGGCAAGTCAGGACAGAAATTCTTAGGCGATGACATTCTTAAAAAAATCGAAACAGCTCGAAAATCATTCCCTTCGTTAAAAATCGCTGTTGATGGTGGTATCACGCTTGAAAACGCCTCGGAGATTGTTAAAGTTGGTGCGAATCAACTCTGTGTTAGTTCGGTAATCTGGCAAGCAGAAAACAAAATACAAGCATTTACACAGCTACTGCGCGCCGGCATATAAATCCTTAAACATCCACTTCACAAAAAAGCCATTCAGTGCTATTCTCAAAATGAAATAACCAAAATAAATATACTATGAGTACTTCATCAATATTTAAATCAGCGATTCTTGGCGTAATAATTGTCGCCATTTCTGCCGCAGCTTATTTCTTGATCGCTCCGACCAACCAAGCCCAAGCGCTATCAAGCCTGTCGAGCATTCAACCGGGCGACCTGTTCCGAGGAGAGACTCACTCCGCAGTCTACTTTATGGGAACAGATGGTTTCCGTTACGTTTTCCCTAACCAAAAAACGTTTGACACCTGGTACGAAGGTGATTTTAGTAGCGTTAAATTTATTTCTGATGCCGATCTGACTAAAGTCCAGATGGGCGGTAACGCAACATACAAGCCAGGCTATAAAATGGTTAAGATCCAATCAAATCCTGATACCTACGCGGTTTCCAAAGGCGGTGAACTTCGACACGTCACCTCTGAAGCTATCGCTATTGATCTGTACGGCAGCAATTGGAATACAAAGATCGACGATGTCCCAGACGGATTTTTCAGCAACTATTATATTGGTAGTGCTATTAACAGTGCTGGTGAATTCAGTGTTTCTGGTCAGCTCGCAGCTGCTACAAGTATCAATGCAGATAAAAGTCTAGTCGCACCAGTTAATATGTCGATTACTGATAGCGGTTACAGCCCAGTTGGTCTCACAGTCGATGTTGGTGAACCAGTTCGCTTTACTAACAACGGATCACAAAAACATACGGCAACAGGTGATGCACTAGATTGGGGTACGGGTACATTGAATGCTGGCGAGTCATATATCAAAACATTCGATGAAGCCGGTGTCTATTCGTTCTTCGATAGTTATGATAGTGCTAACACCGGAGCCATTTACGTAGAATAAATAATCACAATATAAGAGCGGGCGTATCCCGCTCTTTTTTGATATACTGTATTCATATGAAATTTATTCATTGGATACTTTTTGCCCTTGGTTCTTGGATCATTTTAGTACCATTCCTGGGCGATGAAATATTGTCTCTTCTTCTGAAGGGTCAGACAGTCGAGAGTTTGAACGTACTGCAACTACTACGCTGGGATGATCTATTCCTTGGCCTAGCCATTGTTGTCCTATCGCTTATCGCTGTCACTCTGGAGCAAGGATCAAAGAAGACTCCGGGACTCAAAGCGATGCACTGGCTACAGGTTGGACTCGGAGCCTGGATTGCCACTGCACCTTTTGCACTCGAATTCACTTATAAAGAATTCACCTGGTCACATTTTGTTACAGGACTTTTTGTGGCTATCTTTGCACTAATGCAAGTAACTCTTGAAGAAGATCGATAATATGCCAACTGTACGCGACATTCCAGAACTCTCTGAGAAAAAACTATTTAGGCTTGAAAAGAAAGCTAATGAAATCCGTCAGGATCTTTTAAAGATGCTCGAAACCGCTGGTAGCGGTCACTCAGCTGGGCCGTTAGGACTGGCTGATATTTTTACAGCTCTATACTTTCACGTCCTCCAACACGATCCCAAGAAGCCGACTTGGAAAGATCGCGATCGTCTACTACTCTCCTGCGGTCACGTTGTGCCAATAAGATATGCGGCTATGGCTCACGCTGGTTATTTCCCAAAATCAGACCTAAAAACGCTTAGAAAATTCGGCTCCCTGTTACAAGGTCATCCTGAAGTTCACCTGATGCCGGCTCTGGAGAATACCTCCGGGCCACTCGGTGACGGGTCGCCGCAAGCAGCTGGGCTCGCCTACATTGCAAAAAAAGAAGATCTCCCCTGGCATACCTATTGCATCATGTCTGACGGTGAGCTCGAGGCTGGTATTACTTGGGAAGCAGCCATGTTTGCTGGAAAACACAATCTGCACAATCTTACCTGGATAATCGATCGCAACAATATTCAAATCGACGGGTACACTGAGACAGTTATGCCTTTGGAACCACTTCGCGATAAATTTGAAGCTTTTAATTTTCACGTCATCGAAATCGATGGCCATAACATTAGAGAATTTGTTGATGCTTGCCGCTACTCCCAAGCCATTTGGGAAAATCCGGTTGTCATCATCGCTCATACGATTCCAGGTAAAGGTGTCGATTTTATGGAATTTGATTTTAAATGGCATGGTATTCCACCAGGTCAAGGACCGGAAGACAAGATAGCTAAAAATAAACAGCTGAGCGAGGCTTTGCGTGAATTGCGCACATTAGGCGGAAAAATTAAATCTGAACAAGAATAATATGATAAAAAAAACGACCATATACTGGATCGCTGGTATTTGCGGGGCGTTTGTTGTACTAGTGCTGATCTCAGCTTTAATAGGCCTGAGCACCAGTCAAAACAATGGCTATAGCACCTCGTTCAGTGATACCGCTGGCCTTTCGTCCGGATCATTTGCTCCACCGATGGCCGGAATTGCCGAAATGGTCATGGATAGTTCGGTGAAAAGAAGTGCTGAGCCAGGAATTGATTATGGCAGTGTTGTAGAGCCTGTAGATCAAAATATCATTAAAACGGGCAACATCACCATGCAGGTAGATAATATCGATGAATCAGTCGGTCAATTACAAACAATTGCTCAGAGTTACGGAGGCGATGTCATCACACAATCGATTAACGCTTACAATGATGAGAAGCGAGGCTACGTCACCCTGAGGGTAGAAGAAAAAAATTTCGAAGTCGCATTTGAAGCGGTTAAAGAACTGGGAACACAAATAATCCTTGAAGATATCAGTACAGAAGACGTCACTGAGCAAGTTATTGATCTTGAAGCTCGGCTCTCCAACGCACGGTTAGAAGAAGAAAGTTATTTGAACGTTTTAAACAAAGCGCAAACAGTTGAAGACATCCTCAAAGTTCAAAACTACCTGTCAACTGTCCGGGAAAAAATCGAACGCTTCGAGGCACAGCTTGAATTTTATACAAATCGCACCAGCTATTCGCACATTTCGGTTAATCTGACAGAGGAAGTTTCAGTAACTTTCGACAGAGAAGAATTTCGACCATGGCAAGACGTAAAAAACGCCGCTCAATCAGTTATCGAACTCTTCCAAGGTATAGTGATTGCGGTTATTTACCTCACTATTGTCGGCGGAGCAATTATTATCCCAATCCTGATCGTCTTCTTTAGCATTCGAGCAATCATTAGAAAAGTCAAAACCAAGAAAAAATAAACTATGACCTCAAAGAATATAAAACTAGCTCGCGATTGGAAAAAAACCGATGCCTTGAAGCAGATACCGACTCGGGACGGTTACGGCGAGGCTTTAGTTGAACTTGGAAAAAAGAATAAAGATGTCTACGTTCTTTGTGCTGATCTTTCCGAATCAACCCGCAGTCACTGGTTTCGTGATGAGTTTCCGGAACGCTATGTGACTATGGGCGTCTCTGAACAATCGCTGGCAGCAGTTGGTGCGGGCATGACCTTAGCTGGAAAAATTGTTTTTATTGCCAGTTACGCTGCCTTTTCACCAGGACGTAATTGGGAACAAATTAGAACTCTAGGCTGTCTACAACGGACAAATTTAAAGATTGCCGGAGCGCATGCTGGAGTGTCTGTCGGCCCGGACGGCGCAACACACCAAATGCTCGAAGACATTGCGCTGATGCGCGTTTTGCCAGAGATGACTGTTCTGGTCCCTTGTGACGCTATCGAAACTCGCAAAGCAACAATTGCTGCAGCAGCAACAGCCGGACCGGTTTATATTCGCTTTGCCCGTGATAAAAGTCCGGTTTTCACTACAGAGGCGACACCGTTTAAAGTTGGTCAAGCACAAGTCCTGCGCGACGGCAAAGACGTGGCTTTGATCGGCTGCGGCCCCCTGCTTTACGAATGTCTCATGGCCGCCGAAAAACTCGCAACACTTGGAATCGAAACTCGTGTCATTAACAACGCCAGTGTCAAACCGATGGATGAGAAAACTATTATCGCCGCGGCCAAAGACTGTGGTGCCATCGTTACAGTTGAGGAAGGCCAGGCAGCAGCTGGCATGGGTTCCGCTGTTTGCGAAGTCATCTGCGAGGCTGGATGTGCCTGCCCGGTCGAGCGCGTTGGTATGCAAGATCGTTTTGGCGAATCCGGTGAACCAAACGAACTGCTTAAATATTTTAAACTAACAGCACCAGGTATCATCGATGCGGCAAAACGAGTTATCAAAAAGAAATGACGACAATCCCGGAATATTTGTCGTCATCCTGACAATCTTCTGCTGAAGGAAGGATCTCTCAGGGAAAGCCGAGCACTAGCTCGGTTTTTTATTTTGAAAAAAATTAACAGGGAC
>JBDRDZ010000008.1:0-3945 GCA_043820165.1 Patescibacteria group bacterium | reverse complement strand
GTCTCGACGACCGCCGGCTCACCGGCAGCAGTCGCTCGGCTCGTCGAGGAGTGCGGCGGCATCCCGGTGCTGACGATCACCATCTGGAATCGTGGCAACGTCACGGCCGAGGATATCGGCGTGCCCAAGCTCGTCTCGCTGGTCAACCAAGAGTTCCCGAGCTATGAGCCGGACGAGTGTCCGCGTCATGTCGAGGAAAGCAAATAGGAGGTCGTGGACGGTGCTTGCGCCGTCCAAATTTTTTTGATAATCTACGATCATGAAAAACGATCAACTAAAATTCATCAGAAAAATTTCTTGGGACGAAGTTTTTTCTGATTGGCGCGATCGTGAGGCGGATAATTTTGGATGGGAAGAGCATTGGAAAGGGAGGGGATACGACTCGTGGGAGGAGTGGCGAGCTCTTATCACCGATCCGCTCCAGCCTCAAAATCGTGAGTGGGCTCTCTACAAAATTCTTGATCCGGAACAATTTATTGTTCAGTGCTACGCCGGTGCGTTTAAGGGATGGCGTCAATATATTAAAGATGGTGTTCGCAAAATCACCTTCGGCCAGCTTGATGCTTGGAGTAATCCCAAGGTCAAAATGGTCTATAAAAGTTTTCCACAGGAGACGACGATTATTGGTTTGAGACATGAAAATGAGGTAGTCATCATCGAAGGTATGCACCGCTGCACTGCTTTAGCTCAAGCCGAGAAAGTTCATCAAAAGATTTCTGGAAAAGTTTTCATCGCTTTAACCGATTTTGACCAAAAAGAGCAAAAAGCTTTTAAAAAGTCACAAATTTTTAAAAAATAATTTGCAGTTTTAATCAAAAAAAGCACTTAGTTAACTTATACTAAGTGATTTTTGTTTGATTAGAAAAACTGTTACCCACACTTTTTTACAAGAATTAACTAATTACTTGCTATAATCTAAGAAGTCATTCGAACATTTAATGTTCGTAATATTTTTAAATAATTTTTTTCTTTATGACTACACAATATGGAGGCAGTTCCAGCGGCATGCTCAAATGGGGGCTTATGGCGTCTGGTGCACTGCTTATCCTCGCGATTGTCGTCTTGGCTTTGCCACGACCACATGCGACCGGGGATTTATCCATTACTACCGGTGAATCTGATAGTGATGGCGATGGAGTCTTGGAAGACTTTGATTTTTGTCCAGGAACTCTACCAGGAGAAGAAGTCGACAATGTCGGCTGTTCGCTCACTGTTGCCGCAGCAGCAGTAATCCCTTTCCCAGCAACTGGGACATCATTCACTAAAGGTTCTTTGACTTTAACGTCAAATACCGAGGTTACAGTCCAGTCTTTCATAACTTCAGAAAAGGCAGTGGATGTTTTGGTCGAATCACCAGCTGGTGGAACAGTTAACTTCAGCATGTCAGGCTTGTTACCAAACAAAGCCTTTTATGTTTACCTCAACGGACTCGAAGAGGGTATTGAATTGACTTCCAGTGGTGATGGTGCGATCGGCTTTGCAGCAGTGACCACATCGGGCATGGCTAGCAGTATCTTGATTAAAGACGAGCCAAGTACTCTAACCATGTACACAAGTGATATTGAGACTAAGTGTAATACGTATCTCGGATCCTGGGACGCAGCAACTCTGACCTGTACCATGACTAACGATTACGCTGACATCATTGGTCTCTATGTTGATGGCGCTACTCTCGATACAAACGGACATTGGATTAAGGGTGTCGAGCTATATCACAACACCACAATTAAAGACACGGCAGTAGTTAAAGGAGGTATTGATGGCGGTTCTACCGGCGTTAACGCTTACAACAAGCAGAATTTAACCGTTCAAGACATCAATATTAAAAACGTTGCTAATGCTGTAAACCTTTACATGGCTGATAATTCCGTGGTCAAAGATATCAAAACGGACAATATCACCAGCAATGTTGTAGTAATGACTGCAACAAAGGACGCTTTGATTCAAAATATCGACATGAAGAACACTGGCAATGTCGGTGGCACATATGGTACCGGAACTGGTATTGCTATTCAGTCGGCTAGCGAAAGAATTACAATTGACAACGCAAATATTGATGGAAAGTTCTACAACGGCTACATGATGAACTCCAATAACGTGGACATCACCTTTAAGAATGGTTTAGTTAAAGGTGCTTGGTTTGCTACAAACTTCCAGCGTCAAAATATTGCATCTATTGAGGATACAACTTTTGAACCGGGTGTAGCTGCTGCTTTGCCAATGCTGAGCATGGTTGATAGTAAGATTACTCTGACACGAAGTAATGTTTCGGACATGTCGGGTATTGATATCCGTAACTTCCTTTATCCAGATTTTTCTGCCAAATTAACAGTTAATGATTCGTATTTCTATCGTAATAATACAGCTATTCAAGCTCGTAATGGCGGTGAAGTTGATGTTGATGGCATGTACTCGGAAGACAGTTGGTATTCTGCTGTTGCTTTCTCTGGCACCTCAGACAAGAAGAGCGTAATTAACGGCCTTACAGCTACAATGACTCAAACGAGTCCATCAAATCCAAAAGTAGTTACTGCTTTTGGACCAACTGATATTTCCGATACGGAAATGAACTGTCAGGGCATTTCAGGCTGTTCCATCATTTACTCGTCTGGTTCAAATGCAAAATTATCTCTTGTAGATGTTCGTGGTCACGCCACCTCGACAGCGATTCATCTTTCTGATCAAGCAGATGTCACAGCCGAGAAGCTGAACATTATTTCAGATCTTGTTGCGCTTAATGCTGATAATCTAAAAAAACTTGCCGTTGATGACAGTACGATTACCGCTACTGAAGTCGCCATTCAGATGATTAACATGGGAAACGCTGATGGTGAAATCAAAGAATCTATTATAAAGGGAAAGAAAGCGATTTATACCGGAGGTACAACCCACATGCGTGCTGATCATATTAAGAAGAACGCGATTGAATATTCCGAAAAAGCATATTGGATTGGTGGTACGCAGCCGTTTATTAAAACCGGCAACACTTCAAATGTTTATTTGAAAGAAGATTCTTCAACCGCTTCACTCAAGTGTGCAAACCGCAGCGAATCGATCACTGTTGAGATTGAAGGGCCAGCTGGTAGCGGCGTATACGACGCTCTTGATGGAAAGATCGTTGAAGAAATCAAAGCAATTGATAGTAGAGTTATCGATGCGGCAACCTTATATAAGACCATCGAAGCTGAATCTGTTGATGGTAAAGAGCTCCTTCCAGGTTGTGCAAAGAACACAATCTTGCATTCTAACAACGGAGCTAACTTTAAGCTAGAAAACAATAAGACATCAACAATTGAGGATATTTCTTTGGCAGCAGATAAATACAAGTTGCTCAAAACTGGCGGTGGTATGGCAGAGGAAGATGTCTCAATCAAGGCTGTAAGTAGTGATTTGAAAGTTATCGATGAATTCAATGTTGAAATGGCTCCTGGTAAAGAAATGCGTATTAGCAATGGTAACTACGGTCGAAAATACGAAGCTCTAGCTGGTGAGATCAAAGCTGTCAACCGTATGCATGGTCTAGAGATGTCAATTAAGGCCAATGACCTTAAGGCAGTTAAGAGTGCTGAGCTAAAAGCTGAGTATGAACTTAGTCCAAGCAAAAACTTGGTTGAAAAATCAGTTACCAAGGCTAAGATTGATGAGACTGGTAAAAAGTTGAACATTAAAGTAGTAAATGATCCAAAACAAACAGAGTGGGATTTAATTTCCGAATCACCTTCAGAAATCGCCCTTGAACGACGCAATGAAAACGCTAATGACAACATGAATAATGATGTCAAAGAGCATCTTAAGACTACAAAAGAAGGAACGAATGAGACTCACGTTCTTGTTGATGAAATTGCAGACGAACGAATCGTTATGGAGAGCAAGACATCTGATGAGGTAACAAAAATTGATACATCAGCTTCAGTGAAGATTGAACTCGTTGACGAAGGTGCACGA
>JBDRDZ010000007.1:0-3418 GCA_043820165.1 Patescibacteria group bacterium | reverse complement strand
TGAGATTAAAACAACTAATAGCAGAATCGTCGCTGGCAAATTCAGCTTAGACTTCCCTGCCTACTGGAATGGCATTCAAGTTGGTGAAGATTTTTCCGGTTTTGGATCAATCATGGTTGATGATTCACCAACTTATGAGGCGCCCGGACATATCTACATGTTCTACTTCGGCGATGGCATGGAAGATGACAACTTTGTCTTTAGTGTCATGGAGCTAGAGACCCAATATAAACATAATGAGGCTATACCCGATGATCAAACTTTTTTTGCCGAAACGATCGATCACGTCTATTATTGGGGTCCAATGGATGGCGCGACACAACAACAGCTTGAAGAAGTGCCCAATATCGTTAAAACAATTTCATTTTAGATTACTTGTTATGAAAAAAGGCGAAGGTGGAATGCGTCGCGATCAAGGACGCAAACCTGAAACAGTAAAAAAAGAAACAAAGAAGACTCTCGAGGGTATGCTCCGCGAAGGTTTTTACTCAAATATTATTCTTGAGTCCTACATGGAACAAAATCCATGGACACGAGAACATACTGCACGTGATATTTGGCAAAATTTTTTTGATGCTAATAATTTTTCGCTAGATAACATCGGTGTTGATATTGTTGAAACTAACGACGGTAGATTTGAAGTTACTATTAAAGGCAAACAGTCATTTCATTATCGTCGTCTGGTTTCACTCGGTAGCGGCTACAAAGAAGAAAGTCAAAAAGCGGCTGGCGGCAAACATCAAGGTACGAAAGATATTGCGGTGATGTTACTTCGTGAATATGGAACTGATGAGATTGAATATGGTTCAGATGACTGGCAGCTGACGTTTTATGCTGATGATCTGCCTGAAGGCGCTCAAGAAGAGCAAGTCAAAGAAAAACAACACGGTATTTTCATCAAACTTGAGGATAAAGAGCCGGAATCTGGCAATTATATTCGTTTTGTGACCGATGATTATGCTATGGCTGAATCGTTAGTAAAAGCTCGAGATCTTTTTTACCATTCAGAAAATCCTGATTTTCAAAATCCTGACATTGACACAGACAGAGGCGGCCTAAAAATCCTTAAAAAAGGTGAAAAAGGCAACTTTTATCTCAATGGTCAACGCATCAGTTTCAATGAAAAAAGCGCCTGGCAAACCTTGCCTGGTTTTACTATGTGGTCGAAAGAGACCCCCAAATTCAATGGTCACGAAATCATGCTCAGTCGAGATCGTGATATTGTCACTAAATCAGATGTTGAAGCAGTATTTATTCCTTTTCTGGTTGAATCCATGAGCGTTGAAGACTGCCGCATGGCTCTAATTATGCTCGAAGAATATTATCAGCACCGAGAAGGTTATGATTATGAAGCTAGTACTGGCAAACAAGTAGTCATTCATCTAATCGATAAGCTTTCAAAACACGATGAAGTAATCGACTTCTCAGATAAATATTTAGCCGATGATCTTAACATCCGCAGTTTTCGAGAAGCATTACAAAAGAAAGGCTACAAAATCTGTATCGAGGAGATGGCAGACGTGGGTATGAGCCGAGTCTCTGAATTACAAAAAGAGATTGATGAAGAGAACGAGGTCGAGCCTAACGAAAATGAAAAAAAGCGCATTAAAGTACTTGAAGATTTAGCTAGTGATTTTCTAAAAAAACACGGCGCGCGGTTAGCACTCGATGAAAAGCCAATCCGCCTCTTTTCTGGCGAACATCCAGCTCTTGGCGGTCAGTACAATGAAAAACATGTCTGGCTTTCCAAATCATCTGTATTACAAGAGCCGAATTTTCGCATTGCTATCGCTACCTATCTTCATGAACTCTGCCACAAATTTGGTGATGACGCATCGGCAAATTTTAGTTACGTCTTAACGGATTTACTGGCTGATTGGACAGAGTTCGTTGCCGAAAACATCGATCAGTACAAAGAAGCGCGAAAAGACTGGTCAGCCGCTGAAGTCGCTCCTGAATGGGTTGATATCAGAGAATTTAGGGATAATGCTCAGGCAATATTTGCCAGCAATCGTTTTACTCCCTATCGGCGTCGAACGTTGTATACTGATGCAGAGCGCCGAAAGATGATACACGATGATCAGGTTATTAGAATCTCTGAGCCATTGCTTGATATTGTCGACTCGCAATTTGACGGCAAGTTCACATTGGAAAACATGAAAACAGTTTGGCAAACCATTAAAAAGCATCCACAAACAATCGAGTACGATAGATTGATGGCTTTACCTGACATGAGTGACGAGAAAAAAGCGGTTATTGAACAAAGAAAACAAGAACTAGTGGATAAAATGACTACAAACATGAATATTATCAATAGTCTCTGGGAAGAGGTTTATCGAACTACTGATAAAAAAGGCCAAGGGAAAAAGAAAAAACAACGAGATAAAAAAGTCGATTTAAACAAAAATAAAATCCGGGAACTTGAAGCGGAAAACGACAATTATCGACAACAATTAGGTGACATTAGACGTGAGTTTCCAATGGGTGAGGAACAAATGTTTGCGATTGCAAAAATTTATGGGAAAAAAAGCGAAATCTTTGGTGTCTCGGTTGATATCTCACTTGCCAGCCAGCAGCGCTGGTTCCAAGCCGCCTGGCTCGAGGCCGCTGAAGCAGCCTTGCCAGCCGATGGGCAACCAAGTAGCCAAGGACGGGAGATGCTTATGGAGATGCGAGCTAGCGTAGATTTTCTTAGAGAGTTTCGAGAAAATAATTTGTGGAATAATAGAGATAGTTTGGTCACTGAACTAGATCGTCGCCTAGCCGAAGCAGAGGCTGACCCAAAGAATTTTTACAAGCTCCAAATTGGTCGCATGGTTTACGATGAAATTCAACGAGTTAATGAACTATTACTCCGTCAAGAACCAAAAAGAAAAGCCGCTTAATAACAAAAATAAAAGAGCCCCGTGCGTGGGGCTCTTTATATTATCGCCAATATTTTGTACTAGCCCGCCAAACACCGTCTTCTTCCTGGAAGAAAGTCGTTAGCTTGATGCCATTAACCATGTAAACTTCGGCGCCGTTTACTTTGGTGCCGTCGGCCTTGGTATATTCGTAAAATTTGCTGCCAGTGGCAAAGCTGATGTCTGGTGGCGAGACAGCGTAAAGTTCAAAAAAACGCACGCAATCTTCGTCCGTAATCTCGACCGTATCAACAAAAGTGCTCCGGAAAGCGTCGCAATCCTCATCTTTTGCTGCCTGGTCAACCGCAGCCCAAGAAGCGGTCAAGCCGCTAGTGAGATCAAAAATGCCTTCAGTAATCGGCACCGGATTGCCATCAGTCGGATCGTCAGTCATCGCCGGCGCGCCGTTTTCATCGATATAAGTGATCTCGCCAGTATCTTCATCGACTGTGTAAGATTGTTCCGTACGTGTTTCAGTCGTTGTTGAAAAACAACCGCCTCCTAGGAGCAAAAGC
>JBDRDZ010000006.1:0-3683 GCA_043820165.1 Patescibacteria group bacterium | reverse complement strand
CGATCGATGATAATTCGCCTTGCAACTTCATGAAGTTATCATTGGCTTTGAGTTCTGGATAATTTTCCGCGACTGCATAAAGAGATGACAGTCCCATCATCAATTGCTGCTCGCTAGCGGCTTTTTCAGCTGGCGTACTAGCATCGGTAGCTTTTGATCGCGCTTCAGTGACCTCATTTAAAACCTTGTCTTCATGTTTAGCATAACCCTTGACTGTGCTGACCAGATTAGGCACAAGTTCGTGGCGGCGATTAAGCTGAACTTCAATGTTAGCCCAGATCTCTTTGACTTTATTTCGACCCCAAACGAGTTTATTGTACGTTTTAATGATCCATGGTACCAGCAGGACAGCTAGAACAACAAGAACAATCAAAATAATCAGAATAATTTCAATCCTCATAAAATGTTACGATGAACTATTTCATTAAACGGAAAACAAGATAGACAATGGCGGCTACGGCGATCAACAGGATCAAGCCGACGATCCATCTCGGCCGCCGACGACGCGCCGGTCGAGCCATTAGACGCATCGGAGCGACCATGATCGGCCTTCGGCCACGTCTCATGCCACGACGAACAACTACAGGCATATTGAATAATTAAGAATGATGAGAGTATTATCGCTTTTATTGAAAAATCGCGCAACTAAAAACTCGCCCTGGTGGGCGGGTTGATTGTTGATTACGCCCCATGGCAGTGCTTATATTTTCCCGCCTTTTGAAATACTGAGTGGCGGGCTCCCGCCAAAGCGCAGCGACGGCGGGACTTCCCTGATTTATGAGTTCTTACCGTGACAATGTTTGTACTTTTTCGATGTTCCATCAGCTTTAGTTGCTCCACACGGACACGGATCGTTGCGGCCGACTTTATCGAATTCTGATGTTTTCTTGATTGTCGCCTGAACAGCAGCGGCTGCATTTTTTGCCATGTTTTTTTGCGCGCCGGAAAGCTGGAGGTTAGCTCGTTCCAGTAATGACGGTGCCAAGTTAATGACCTGTTGCGCAGCCAAACTTTGATTCATGATCTTCAAAATATTATAGACGACTTCCCGATCAATGTTTTCCTGTAGTTCATTAAAAATCTCAAACGACTCCCGCTTATACTCAAGCAGTGGATCACGTTGACCATAACCGCGTAAGCCAACGCTGCGACGTAAATAAGTCATGGCCTGCAAGTGCTGAATCCAAAGGTTATCAATCGCCCGCAAAATCACGGTGCGTTTAATTTGCTTCAACTGATCCTTGTTTTTAAATTCATTATCAACCTGATTGAATTTATCCTCAACTTCTTTCATGAAAGCTTCAATCACTGTTGTGCGTTGCCCGGCCAGTACTTCGTGGTCTTTAGAGACAATAGCAAATTCTGAAAGGATCAGCTTTTTCAAATCATCAGTCAGCGGCATGATCGTCGTTAAAACCTCAACAATTTCTTTTGGATCCCAATCCGGTTCTGGTTCATCTTTCTTAAAAGCTTCCGGTAGATGTTCCTTAACGTGTTTTTCGCCAGTATGGAACATAATGACACGCTCCACTTCGCTCTCGATAATATCGATAATCTGCTGATGTGGATCAAAATCATCCTCGAGCATTTTGGCTCGACGTTCGTAAATTGCCAGACGATGTTTATTGAGCACATCATCGTATTCAAGAATATGTTTGCGAGTATCAAAGTGACGGCCCTCAACGCGCTGCTGAGCTTTCTCGAGTGAACCGGTGATAGTTTTGCTTTCAATCGGCATGGTTTCTTCGATCTTGAAAGTTTCCATCATACTTTTAACACGATCTGAACCGAAGATACGCATCAAATCATCCTCGGTAGAAACGTAAAACTGAGTTGAACCTGGATCGCCCTGACGACCACAACGACCTCGCAACTGATTATCAATCCGGCGTGATTCATGGCGTTCCGTGCCGATAACATGCAAACCACCCAGATCAATAATCTTTTTCTGATCTTCCGGACTTGGCGGATTGCCGCCGAGAACAATGTCGACACCACGACCAGCCATGTTCGTTGCAACTGTAACAGCTCCGGGTTTTCCTGCCTGAGCGATGACCTCACCTTCACCTTCATGGTTCTTTGCGTTTAAAAGATTATGCTTGACCCCTGCCTTATTCAGAAGTTCTGAAAGCAATTCGTTCTTCTCGATCGAAACTGTACCAACCAACACTGGCTGGCCTTCAGCAGTACGCAGCTTGATTTCTTCAACAACCGATAACCATTTGCCTCGTTCATTCTTGTAAATACGATCTGGCAAATCTTTTCGTTGGGCTGGCTTATTTGTCGGAATTTCAACTACTTCAAGATTGTAAATTTTATTAAACTCTTCCGCTTCGGTCGCTGCCGTACCAGTCATACCGGACAGTTTTTCATACATGCGGAAATAATTCTGGAATGTAATCGTAGCCAAAGTTTGAGACTCGCGTTTGATTTCCACGTCCTCTTTAGCTTCAAGCGCTTGGTGCAGTCCTTCACTGTAACGACGACCTTCCATGATACGTCCGGTAAACTCATCAACAATTTTAACCTCGCCATCTTGGACAACATAATCGCGATCACGAGTAAAGATCGCGTGAGCTTTAAGTGCCTGCTCGGCATGATGAACTAACTCGAGCCCGCCACCGGTGTATAAATTTTCTACACCAAGACGTTTTTCCATCTTAGTCAAACCGTCATCTGAAAATGTGACTGCGCGCATCTTCTCGTCAATGTTGAAATCTTCGTTTTCTTTAAGATCTTTAACAATATTGGCGAATTTGTAATAAAGATCAGCTGATTCTTCTGCTGGTGCGCTAATAATTAGCGGTGTACGCGCTTCATCAATCAAGATTGAGTCAATTTCGTCGACGATGGCATAACTTAACTCGCGCTGTACTTTTCTATCTTTTTGAGTCGCCATGTTATCGCGCAGATAGTCAAAACCGAATTCATTGTTCGTACCGTAAGTGATATCAGCACTGTAGGCTTCGTTACGTTCAGCCGGACGTAAGAAATCCATTTGGACTTTAAATGATCCAGTTGTATCACGCTCACTATCAATCTCCTTTTGCTCATCTTCATCTTTAATGTCTTCAGCTAAATAAGTTTCGTCATAACGATAACCGCTTTCATGCTGAATACAACCAATAGTCAAATCAAGAAAAGAAAAAATCTGACCCATCCAAACCGCATCACGTTTAGCCAGGTAATCGTTGACCGTAATAACATGAACACCTTTGCCGGAAAGTGCGTTTAAATAAATTGCCAAAGTCGAAGTTAAAGTTTTTCCTTCACCGGTTCTCATTTCCGCTATCTGACCGCGATGCAGCACAAAGCCACCCATGAGCTGGACGTCGTAGTGCCGCTGTTTTAGTGTGCGCCAAGCAACTTCGCGCACGACAGCAAAAGCTTCATAAGAAATATCATCAAGTGTCTCGCCTTTTTCAAGGCGACCTTTGAACTCTTTAGTTTTAGCTTTAAGTTCATCGTTGGAGAGTTTTTTCATCTCCGGCTCGAAAGCATTGGCTTTGTCGACCTCATGCTGTAATTCCTCCAGCATTTTTTTATTTGGATCACCAAATATTAGATTCAAAAATTTTGGCATAACGCGGTCATTGTGCGCTTTTTGACGAAAAAAATCAAGGTTTGGGCTAGAATTGACAATAGCAGCTTTTTTTGCTATTTTTACTTCTCGCTCATTCCTC
>JBDRDZ010000005.1:0-4071 GCA_043820165.1 Patescibacteria group bacterium | reverse complement strand
CTCGAGATTTCGCCCTCTCCGCCAGCCTTCGCTGAAGCTAGGGATGGCACAGCCAAAAAATCTGCTTGTTTACTTCGAGCGAAGTCGAGAAGCAGATTTTTTTATTTAGATATTGGATTTTAGATATTGTTTAGGTCAATTAGAAATTAGGATTTAGAAATTGTTTTTACGGCTATCCTCTCGCCACCACCAACCCATAAACCCGCCGGGCGCCAGAGGCACGCAGAACGCGCGCGCACTCTTCAAGTGTTGTGCCAGTGGTTGAAACATCATCAATTATCATAATCGTTTTATTTTCGATTGATATTCTCGGCACAGAAGCAAAAGCATCAACCAAATTTTCTCGTCGCTTATCCCCCTTTAATTTCACTTGCGATTCAGTTTCGCGTATTCGAGACAATACGCATTGATAGGAAAGTCCGAGTTTCTTCGCCACGATTTTGGCAAGCATCTCTGATTGGTTGAATCCCCTCTCGAGATATTTTTTTGAGTGCAATGGAACAACTGTGATGATAATATCGTCCGGAATATCCTCGTCGATCAATTGGTCTATCAATAAATCGGCAAGTATCGGCGCTGACTCAGTCACGCCGTTATATTTTAAGTAATGAATCATCTCCTTTGTCGGGCCAGTGCGGTATTGGGCGCCAACGATGATCCCGGCTAAATTTGAATCCCGCTTGCAACCGGAACACCATTTTCCCAAATCGGATATTTTCCCACACCTCGGACAAACTTGAGTTTGAATCGGTTTGATTTTCGCCTGGCATTTGTCACAAACATAAGCCCCAAACTCCCCACACTGCACACAGCGTTTGGGGAAAATTAGGTCGAGAAAAAAATTGCTTACAATTGAAAGATTTTGTTTGAGTTCGATGATCATTTCTCAACCCTTTTGACCATAAACTCAACCGCGTCGTTCATATTGATCGGCGTGATTGTAATTTTCGGATATTTATTTTGAAACACTCTAAAAATCTCATCAGCAAAAGCTTGGCCGATCATCGGAACTTTATCAAAATCAAAAATAATAGTTTTAAATTTTTCCAAGCCAGCCAGTACTCGCCTCGCTTGTGAACGAGAGATGTGAACAGTTCCGGAAATATATAGTTTTACCTGAATTTCAGTTTTATCGAAACCAAAATTTCCATCTTCACTCTGGAATTTGCCAAAAATATCCATCAGATGTTTTGAAGAATTTAAAGCCAGAGAAAATACAACATTTGTCCCCCTGGTTGATTTATCGGTTTTACCAAAAAAAATGTCTTTTTTTAGGTTATCAATCGTTAACTCGTAGCCAAAACTATCAAGTGCAAAAACATCAGCAACCTTGGATGTGAAGAAGATTCCCTCGCCAGAATGGGCTTTGGGCGCAGTGGTAGTTTTCCCTTTCAATAAATCTTGCATTGCCTCAAGTTCTGATGCTAATTTTCTCTGGTTCATCACATTCCGAAAAACACCAATTCCAAAATCTCTGATAGTAAAAACCAGTTGGCGATCTCTTTTGCTGACATCAATCTCAATATATTTTGATTTCGAATGCTCGATCGCATTATTGAGCATTTCAGAAAACGCGTAGTCAAAAATACTTCGAACATTATCTTTTAAACGCAGGGTAAATGGAGCTTTTAGTTTGATTTTTTCAAGAACCGCATATTCTTCAAGATTTTTATTTTGCAATTTCATTATTGCTGTGTTACCGAGCGCTTTAGTATTTTCCGGCAGAGAGTAAACAGTGCGATATGATTGACCGGCCCTTGCGAGTTTTTTTTCAGCTACTAATTCCCCAAACAATTTTGAGGCATAGGGACGAGTGATCTTGGTTTCTGTAATCAACAAAAAATCAGAAACACTAAATTTTTTGTTTTTCCTTGCAAAATCTAATATTTTATCTTTTATTTCCATAAATATATCTTAGCAAATAATGTTTGTTGTGTCAACACTGTGTAATACATTATGTTTGTTGTGTAATCATTGTGTCAACTAAATCTACTAGTCCTGTAATAACAATTTTTTACAAAAACTGCCATATGATATACCTGTTATTCCAATGAGTTCCATATCATTATAAACATTGTGCTGGCAATTTCGGCGACGGCAGTGCCTTGAATTAGAGTCGCCGATAAACCATTATCGTAGGAAAATATAGCAATTTTATCACCAAAGATACAAATTCCAGCTTTAAAATCCTGATCGCTCTTTAGAAACCTAAATTCCTGAAAATCGGTTTCTCCCCTTCTGGCGATCTTTGCTGCACCCTCAAACGGCGGGATGATGTTGAAAGATTTTGTTCGTCCAAATTGCCGGCGTTTTTTGCTGAAATTTTGAACAAAATAGTCAAAATCATAGTTCTCGAGAAATGTTTGACCAAATCCAAACCAATATGAATCCTTGTTCGAGCGCAGAATGATTTCAAAAACTTCCCAAACACTCTCCTTACCTTCGAAATGGGAAACTTGCGAAAAAGATGACGGATTTGACGCCAGCTTTTTCAGTGACGGGATTAGGTTTGTAACACCTATATTAATTTCTTTTGCCAATTCCAGCTGAGACTGGGCTTTTTTTGATAGAAATTCAGGCGACCGAGCGGAGAACAATCTTTTCTTGGCTGATATTCGCTCAAAGACAAAGCCCTTCTCTTTGAGACCAGCGATTGAATAATAGAGCGTCGTGCGGGGGACAGAAAGTTCCGAGCTTAGCCGCGATATGTTTGTTTGCCCCAATTTCAACAGGGAGAGATAGGTTTTCGCCTCGTTTTCGTTCAGCCCTAGTTGTTTTAATTGATTTATTTGCGACATTTGTCTAACTAGTTCGTCAATACTATTTGTATCTATTTTAGCAGTAATTTATTATTTTGTCTATATGTATAGATATATATTTTAATTCGCGGTACATTATCTAGTCCAGATATTCCGCACAACCAGGAGACTGAGATGAAAAAGGCTATTGAAGCTGCTGTTTCTCTGGCATACACGTATCTTCTTGGCACCAAGTGGGTAGAGTTCAGCGCCATGCGACACGGCCCCAGCACAGCCGCGGACTGGGTCGGCGGATTCATCCGTCGTTGCCTCCCTGACCTGCCAGGGTTCGACGGCCAGATCAATTTCCGCTTCAGCGCGAAATCCAGCACCGACTTCGACAGCGAAATCAACTGGGCCAAGTTCACTGGTGAACCAACTCGAGGTTGGTACCACCATCTCGATTGTCACGGCTACGGTCATCCCAACTTCTCCCTAGTCGGACTGGCAACCTTCAATTATGACGAGGTCAAGGCGATGTACCCTTTGCCTGAAAAAGACACTCATGGGTGGATCAAGTCACAATTTGAAGTCACCGCCTTGGCCCTCCAGTGTGATTGGTGGAAGCCCCCTGGTATTGGTTCTTTGAACTGGTACACAAATGGAGCATACTCCTATCTCGCTGAGTGCTTTAAGACACGCACCGACACTAGTTACTGGTGGTCGACTAACGCCTATGGATGGCATCAGGTAGCAGAGCTGGATTTAGAGCAGCACTTTGACCTGAAGTGCTGGCTTTACGAGCGGCTTCAGGCCAGCGATCCCCTGTCCAATCGTTATGGGGAAATCTGTCCTTTCACCATGGCCCTCAGCCTGATGACGGCACTCAAGGTTGAACCAAACCATCCGTCGATACAGTCTCTAGCCGAACTGCTCCTTGAGACGCAGCAAGCTGACGGATCGTGGCGATCACCAGCTATCCTGCGGATCCCCAAACCAAACGTCGTTAAGCCAACACTAGGGTGCCGGCGAGCAGCAGAGGACAAGGGCTTGTTGACCACCGCAACAATAACACAAGCGTTAAAGCGCTTCGCCAACCACTGCGGAAAGAGTGATCCAGATGCAAGGTAACAACGACGATCGTATTTGTTGCTGTGGGGGTCTAATACTAGTGTTATTGGCCGTAGCAGCTTTCGTGTTCTACACGCTCGGCTGGGCACATTAGTCCCATATCCCCGGCTTGCGGATATCGCAAGCCGGATTTTTTATTCCAAAGTCTTCGCTGAACAAAAACACTGTATTAGCGATTTGACTCGATCGAGTCAAATCGCTA
>JBDRDZ010000004.1:0-14711 GCA_043820165.1 Patescibacteria group bacterium | reverse complement strand
TGAAACATATACTGATTATTTCCGTGCTTCGATCGAAATGGAATAGCTATTGACAATTTTGCTAATATCAGGTATAGTAGGGCCAAGCAAAGTGCCAAAGATGGAGATCAATGAATTTCCGTAAGTAGGCAAGTTTTGCGGATAATTCATTATTTCATAGACAATATGAACGGAACAATCAAACGATTGACCGACCGAGGCTTCGGCTTCATCGCCCCAGAGGGTGAGGACAAGGATCTTTTCTTCCACTCAACTGCTCTCGTCGATGTTGCTTTCGAGGAGCTGCAGGAAGGCGATGCCGTAACCTTTGACACTGAGGATTCAGACAAAGGACCACGCGCCATCAATGTTAAGCGCGCATAAGCGTTTTACAAAAAAAATCACCCGGGTTCGCCCGGGTGATTTTGTTTTATATTATATTGGCAGTTCAAACCAGAATGTCGAACCCTTGCCCAACTTACTCTCAACACCAATTTCACCATTGTGCCCTGAGACGATTCCCTTGGCAATCATCAAACCAAGCCCGGTGCCTGATTTTTTCTCTGAACCAACACGTGAAAATGGTTGAAACAGTAATTCAAGATCTGTTGCTTTTATACCAGCCCCGGTATCAACAACTTCAACTCGCACACGTTTCTTGGCCATTAATTTTTCTACCTTTACTATGATCGATCCCTCATCTGTATACTTCACTGCGTTTGAGATCAGGTTCATTAGTAACCGGTTTATCTGATCCTGATCGAAATTAAAGATCATTTCTTTTTCTGATGTATCCATCCTTAATAGCAATCCCTTCCCCTTTGCTTGTAGGCCAAAAACTTTTACAAGCTTACTGGTTAAACGAATTAAATCATTTTTTGTTTTCTTTGGAGGTTGCTGTTTTGCATGATATTTTGTAGCATCGAGTAAATCGCCAACCAAACCCAACATTCCCTGTACCATCTCGCCCATGTCATGCAAACTATCTTTAACTGCTTTTTTAAGTCCGTTCTCTTCCAATAAAATCTCTACTGAGTACCTGAGACCAGTTAATGGCGAGCGCAGATCATGGACAAGCGTCGCCATGAACTGTTCTAATGATTTTGTTCTAATCACTACTTTTCTCTCGAGCTCCTCATTTTTGATTTTCAGCGCTTGAGTGACTCGTTTGTCTTCTTTACTCACCATGGCATATCCGATCATGCCAAAAATAAATGTAAAAACAAAGATGATCACAAGGGTGATGATAATTAATTCTCGAAGCAGGATATTCTGCTGCACCATCACCTCAGCCGAGATATCAACGCCAATAATTCCGATTACCTGACCATCGCTATTATGAATCGGTGCATAGCCAGAAATCCAGCTGCCCCAGATATCATGAGTAATCTCTCTATCTGCTGTCGCCCCAAACAACGCCAAAGGCAGTTCCGGGCAGCAACTAACATCGTATTCTTCGCCGATCTCGGCCGATGCTTCATCTACGTCAATGATCCCATTTTGATTCTCGTCTTCTTCAATTGTCGCATCAACCACAAATTCCCATTCACCGTTTACTCTTTGACGCATGGTATAGATGTATTCAACATCTGGCTGAACTGCTGCGGCAAAATTCAATGCGGAGAATATCCGTTGAAATGTTTCCGAATTTTTTTGTGATGAAGAGATCAATTGATCGTGGCCGCTAAAATCTGCTACCTCAGCGATTGCTTCAGCTGTGGTTCGAGCATGGTCTTGAATGGTTCGAAATGAATAGCGAGAAAAGCTCGTGTAAAAAACAACGGTGAATATAAAACCTAACACCGATGCCAGTGCTACATACAAAATAATGTACTTCAAGATTATTTGCGTCTTTTTCTGTTCTTTCATATTATCAGTATATCAGTATTCGGTGTTCTGCAAATATTTTTTGTTGATAACCAATGACGATTAGAATCAATATTGATCCATGAAATCTATTCAACTTTCTGCTATAATATATCTAATCAATAAATTAGGAGGCCATGCAAACAAAAATTGTCACAAAACAACAGGCATACTTTGACTTCCAAAAGAAAATCGTCATTGCTTTTTCTATTATTGGTTTTTTTACTTTTTCAATTTTTGGCTCTTTACATATCTTGCAACAAAGCCTTATTTTAGGATTTTTTGAAATATTTATTACCATTATAATTGTTGCCAATTTACTAATTTTTTTGGTCTACCCAAAAGAGGAGCCTCATTCCATGGTTATCCTGACGGTCATGATCATTGCCTTTTACGTACTGATTACAACTGGCGGACTAGAAGATACTGGGATTTACTGGGTTAATACTTTTCCAATCATCGCTTTTGGCTTAAAACGGCTGAAAATAGGAGCTGTTTGGACAATAGCTATGTTTATCGTCTTAATCACAGTTCTTATTTTGCAAGCTCATAGTTATTTTTCATCAGCCTATACGTTAATCGAACTTCGGCAGGCTGCATTTAGTTTTACTGTTATTGCCATTTTAGTATTCTTTCTTACTCAGTTCATCGAAAAACGAGAACGCATATTTATCGAACAAGATGAAACGTTGCTCTCTTTAAATAAAAAACTAAATAAAAGTTTCGATGTCGTTAATAAAGAAAAAATTCATGTCAACGCTTTATTAAGCAGTATCGGTGATGGTCTAATCGTCACTGATCAAAAAGGAAAAATTGAACTTATCAACAAATCTTGTCTTGAAATTCTTAATACAAATCGAGATAAACTGATTGGCAAACCGATGTGCAAAGCATTCTCTCTTCGTGACAAAAATGGAAAAGTTATTCCAAAGCAAGATAGACCATGCGAAATGATTCTTCACGCAAAGAAGAATGAGATTATCATGACGCCACCTGATTATCCACATTACATCAAACGAAAAGACGGCATATTGTCCCCGATTAGTATTGTCATAGCGCCAGTCCTATTAAATAAAGAAGTCGTCGGTTCAGTTATGACTTTCCGCGATGTCACAGAGGAGGCTAGGATTAGCGAGGAAAAAAGTGAATTTATCTCAATTACTTCCCATCAACTACGGACACCATTGACCTCACTTCGTTGGAGTTTTGAGCTACTTGAAGATGAAAAACGGTTTTCAAAGGAAGCAAAAGAACTTATTAAAACTGCGGGGGAGTCAACAGAGTCAATGATCAAGCTCGTCAGCGATCTGCTCAATGTTTCTAGAATCGAGATTGGCACGCTAAAAATTGAACCGAAACGAACAAACCCAACTGAACTAATGAATGAAGCTATCAACGAAGTCAAGCCTTTGGCCGTGAAGAAGTCATGCGAGATTACATTCAATGATAAAGAAAAATTGCCAATGATGATGGTCGACCCCGATCTATTACATCAAATCATACATAATATTCTTACCAACGCCATTAAATATTCTCCAAAGAAAACCGGTAAGATCCAAATCGATTTTACCCACGAAGATTCTTCGATTTTACTGAGTGTTAAAGATAATGGCACAGGTATTCCAAAGCAATATCAAAATAATATTTTTCAAAAATTCTTCCGGACACCGGATGCAGAACAGTCATCGCAGGAAGGTACAGGACTTGGACTTTATTTTGCAAAGAAAGCAGTTGATACCATGAATGGTGAAATCTGGTTTAAATCAGAAGAGAAAAAAGGAACAACATTCTTCGTACGGCTGCCAATTAAATAAATAAAAAACCAGCCCGAGAAACTCGAGCTGGTTTTTGTTTTTCTTATTCGTTCCACCCCATCCATGGTGTCCAGAAATCTTCAAAAGACAACCAATCGCCATCTTCTAGAACCATCATTGTTAGCAGCTCTTCCTCGTAAGTGTAAATAAAGGCGTTCTCGTCTTCAATACTTGTCTGCTCCCAGTCGATGTCATCTGCCAAACCATCCGCAAAAGCCTCGAAAGCTGCAGGACAGTCATTAGTTGTAATTCCTGAATAATCAACGTGGTAAGCTAGGAACATTGTACAATTATCGTCGTCAGCTGCGATCTCCAGCTTGGAGAAATCGTAATAAACTTCCTGGACATCTGAAGGTAGATCTGTCGGTAAGTATAGATCTCCATCAGATCCCGATGACGAGCCAGTGCAACCAGCACCTAAAAGCATGGCGACACCGAATAAAAGAAACATCTTTTTCATAGGCCTTGTTTAAGAATAAAATCAGGCAAAAATATTCTAACATGAAACCGTTGTTTAATAAATACTGAGAAAGAATAACCCCGCGCAACGAATGCGCGGGGGTCGAGGCATAGTAAGAAGCCAACTGTCTGACTTCGAAGCGCCGAGACGGGCGAGCCGATGTTCCTGAACAGGAACCGGTGAGCCCTATCGCTAGCGACGGAGAGTCGGTCTGTCTAGCGGTGAAGATCGACCAATTGTTGAGCGACCTCGTGGGTTCCAAGGTTGTAGACGCAGCAGAGCTTGCCGGTCTTCTTGAGGCCGAAGTCCTGATCGAGAGCTACGATCGGGCCATAGAGCTCGACCTCGCCGTCCTCCCAGGCCTTCTGCTCAACGCAGAGCGTTCCGACCGCGTGTCGGTAGACACTGTGACCGGCTGGTAGCTCGATCTCGAAGGTCCGACCATCAACAGCACCGGGCACGATCGTGGCCCAGTAGAGCTTGACCGGCTCTTCGGTGGTCGACCAGGCGCAGAACTGCTTGGTGTGATCACATTCGAGCGGCAGCTCGATGACTGACGGAGTCGTCTCGACCGCCGTGTCCGCGATGCCAGTGTCGTCTGCAATCGCTACCATGGCGCCAACCAGCGCCAGAATCATCAACATGTTGCCTCCAGGTAACGACCAAATATAGCACAATTTGGCGTTTTTGTCAACCCAAGTAGGCTAAAATTAGCAAAAAATCCACGCCCTCCTCCTGGGCGTGTGAGTTTGTGGCTCATTAAACCTATTCGTAGACGTAGTCAAGCACTGGCTCGATGCTGTCGCAGCAGTAGTTGACGATGTGACGATGCGGCGGATCGTTGATGACCTCGCCGTCGACGAGGATAATCCAGTAGCGGTTGTGCGCCGGATCGTCCGGCTGGCCGTTGACCTCGGTGATGAAAGCGCGCAGCTCGCCATCGATCTCGCGAGCGCCGTACTTGATGCGGTAGCCGTCAGCCACCAGGATGTCGAGCGCCGTGGCGGCGCGCACGTTGCCTTCGGCACAGCCGCCGAGTAGCCGGACGCTGAAGAAGCCGGCCAAACCACCGAAGATTGAACCGAAGAAGCCGCGTCTGGTCTGCATGAATCCTCCTGAGACAAAAGAGCGTTGACCGGTCATGTTTTAACTTTTTTTACCAAGGACGTCAAGTTATTCGACATAAAAGAGAAAATCGCCTATTCTTAGAGCAATATGCTGAGCAAAAACCAAGAAAAAGTAATTAAGTCACTCCAAACAAAAAAGGGTCGTCAAAAACACGGACTTTGTTTAGTTGAAGGCAGTAAGGTTATTGAAACGGCCGGTGACCTGGTTGATTACACCTTTGGGCCTGATGATGTTGAAAAATTTGATGATCTGGTGACAACTGAGACACCTCAAGAGATAGCTGCGGTGGCCAGAATTCCAGAGTGGAATCTCGATCAAATTAAATCACACAAGACAATCGTCTTACTCGACGGCGTTCAGGATCCTGGCAATGTCGGCGCGATTCTAAGGCTCTGTCTTGGCTTAAATGCTTCCCTGCTACTGATCGAGTCAGCCGATGTCACAAATCCAAAAGTCATCCGATCATCAGCTGGCGCTATGTTTCAAGTCCCATGGCTGCAAATTAAAAGATCTGAGGCGAAAAATTTAATTAAAGATCTCAATCGAGAAATTTATCGATTAGAGAAGAGTAACAATGCAGTTAAACTCGATCAAGACACGATCAAATCCCCTGCCCTCATCATCGCCGGCTCGGAAGGTCAAGGTATCAAATTAGATGTCGGCGGAACGTCCATTTTTATTGAACATGACGATAAACTAGAATCACTAAACGTTGGCCACGCTATCGCCATAGCGCTTTACTCAATATGAAAATGAAGGCCGAACAAAAAAATACAGCCTTACTGCTTTTAGCATCCTTAACTGTCATGTTCATAGTTATTGTGATACAGATGACTGTATTGCAAGATTTGCTTTCTGGAATCATCTTCCTGCTGCCATTCCTGCTCTGGGCGATCGTTGGCGGCATTCTAGTCATCTATGCTTTGGCAAATAAATGGCCAAAATTACTACAGTGGTCATTAATGGGTGCTGGTTGCGCAGCTATTGGTATGATTATTGGCATTTTGGCTCATAATTTTTTCTATGCAGTCGCCGAAATGTCCTATAACGAATCAGTATATTCCGTAGCCATTATTGAAGTATATAGCGTTTTCTTCTTTATCGAAGCAGTTGTTGTCTGCCCCTTAATTTTTATCGTCAGCCTGATCAGTAGTTTCATTTTGTTACTGCGCAAGTAGCCTCCGTTGATACGCTTCTTTGCGCGAAAAAACACAACCACAATAATCCTGGCGATCAATCCCGTAGATCTTGCATTTTTCAACCGATGTATCCAACCCAGCGTTTTTCTTAAAATCGCGCGCTAAAAATTCAACGCCAAACTCTTCGGATAACTTTTCACCAATCGAATTAATCACATCCGCTTTTTTATTCCGGCCAACCGTGATCGTTGTTGTAAAAACGTCATAGCCGTTATCTCGAGCGTACTTTGCCGCACGACGTAATCGATACTCAAAACAGACAGAACACCGTGCCCCGCCCTCTTTCTCGTTCTCCAGGCCGCTGACGGCCTTCAGCCAGGCCTCTGGATCGTATTCTTGCTCGATTAGCTTAAGACCGTGGATCTCAGCAATTTTATGTACTTCAGCTAAACGATGTTGATATTCTGATTTTGGATGAACGTTGGGATTAAAATAGAATAAATCAACTTCAAAATCTTCCGAAAGCACTTCCGGAATCCAAGCGCCGCAACAGGCGCAGCAAGTGTGAAGTAGTAATTTAGGCTTTGACATATTTGATTGTAATGCGGATAATGTAAATATCATCAACATTAAACACAAATATGAATTGGTTTACAAATTTATTCGCAGGAAAGCCTAAAAAAGAGCCAAAAAGCATGACTGAAGAGCCGGAGTGGGTTGAGTATGATGCTCATAGCGACCCAAAAACACAGCGATTACTACGTCAGGAGGAAGATTTGCGTCAGCAAAGAGAAATGGAGGCTCGTCAAGCTGCGTATATGGCTGAAAGAAGCGCTGAACAGAAAGCAATACTTGATCGACAACGTCTACAAGAAGAAGAGCTTGCAGCTGCAGCAGAAATGGACGAATTAACTCAGGAATATGTTAAGGAAGTTAGAGCCAGGCAAGAGTCTGAAGCAAAACGTGAAGGCAAGCGACGAGCAGCGTAATTAAAAAATCAGCCGGTTGGCTGATTTTTGTTCAAGCGGTTATTTCAACCCTGGCTCTTTGCCGAATACTAATACCAGATTGTACCAATTCCATCACACCGACCAGAATCGCTACGTAGAATAGATCACCGGCAATCGTGTTACGGAAAAATGGTACTGCGTTCATATAGCTGGTCATCAAACCGGATAAATCATGAACGTACATCGTGCCAAAAAGCCAAACTGCGGCATTGGTAATTAAGAAAAACAGAATTGATCCAATTAATGTTCCGCTAATGACAGTCAAAACATTTTTTCGCTTTCGAATCCAAAATCCCAGTAAAGCCATGATCAAAAAACTACCGTAAACGCAGAGCATAATCGGCCAGCTGTAAAAACCAATCATTAAATCGCTCACGATCAAGATTGAAAACGGAATCACTAACGCCCATCGTCGCGGTAAATAGAGTGCAGCGAAGATGATGGCAGCTCCGACTGGCGTAAAGTTAGCCGGGTGCGGTAAAAGCCGTGCCACGATGGCAAACGCGATGAGAACAATTGCCAAAAGGAAAACATATTTATTTTCTTGACTCAACTTAGAACTCCACCTTTTCATAACGCCAATTTATGATGTCTCCATCTTGAATAATATATTGCGATGCTCCAACCTGTGCCAACTCATCATTGACGTAGAGCGACCAGAACATGCTTTCATCCATGTTGTTTTCTGTGTCGTTGATTTGCTCAACCAGCATGCCCATACCCTCGTATTCTGTTCCATTAAATGAAAAGTCGTCATTTTGATCTTGAATAAGCTTCATCAGATCAATCACATTTGTTTCCACAGGAACTGATAATGGATATAATTTGTCTTCGACAACAAATTCAGTTTCTAGTAGAGCTTCCTCCATCGCCTCGACCTCCCCTACCTCCGTTGAAGCTGTAATTAAAGTTTCAGCGTCATCGCCGAGATGTTTTGGTGTTGAAAAGGTGATGTAAACACCAAAAATTGCCAATAACAGGACAAGCGCTGACAGCATTAATTTGCCGTATTTTTGCATAGAATTAAAAAACTTGGCGGCAGCCAAGGTTTACAATGGCTTGCGCGACCGTGATTAAATGATTAACGAGATCGGACTTTGAATTCTTCTTTTAGAATCCATTCACCGTAGCGCGACTGTGCCGGAGTTTCACCGGACTTCATCGTCAATCACATGATTTATTAGTGTGCCAGTGAAGCTTATCACAGATTTCTAATTTGTAAAGAAACCACAACAGTAGACCTCGAGTTTGCTAAAATATGATAAACTATGGTCGATATGTCTATGAACAAAATTTTCACTATTTTGGGACTTTTTCTAATTGTCGGTGCCGGTTGTGCCCAATCAATAGCGCCTGAAGGTGATCTTTCAGGTACAATCAACAGTCAGCCAACCGTTAACGAAAGCGAGGCATCGACTACAGAAGTTGATCAAAAAATGTCGGTTTTGGATCATTATCAAATCCTGCCAGCAGAATATATTGATCATCAATACTTTTATCCTGAAGTACGCATGGAACACATTGATGTTCTGGACGAAGATAATTATTACATCCGGATTGAGTCATTGGTTCAATCAAACGGTGGTGAATACGGTGCTATGACCGTTTTTATCAAACCCAACGGTCAGCATATCATTGCTGCCGAAGGCGGAATTACGACCTCGTTAAGTTTCCGGACGCTGTATCTCTTAACTTATATTGATGGCAAATGGACCGACGTGACCAATGATTTGATCCCTTGGAATAAAATTAATTTTGACAAGCTGCGTGAACAAGTTCACAAAGGTTCGGATCTTGAAGCTGAAGGTATAGAGGCCGAATTTATTACTTTTTATTTCGAACTACCACGATACGGTACCGATCTTGAACTAAAAGAATATTACTCAGACGAAACCGTTCTAACACTCAAGTGGCGTAATGGCCGGTTTTATATCAAATAAATATGTCAGAGCCGCAAAGAAAGCCTCAAGCCGAACGCTCAGAGCGCCGTGAATCCATGGTCGAAGAAATCGATAATCAACTTTTTACTTTTTTGGAGGCGGTGCATGTAATTAAAGAATTTTTAAAAAATGATCCGGATTTAACTCTGGAAGATGCGATGAGCGCAGTTAAAATGTTTGGCTTTCGTGATCGGCAAGAAAAATATTTTGAGGATGGCATACGCGAGTTGCTAAGGCGTCGTCAAAATGTCGAAGAATCCCTGACTGCAGCCGTGGAAAATTATGGTGAAAAATTCGGTGAAGGTTTATTCCAAGAAAGATGTGGCTTTAAACCAAAGGGTGATGTTAAAGTCTTAACTGACTACAATAATCTTATTTTTGCCTGCTTTGAACCGAAAGATTTCTATCGGATTACTGTTCAGCCTCAACTCGAAGGACAACCAGAAGCTCTAATTGAACAAGTTGTCGAAGAGATGTCGACTCAAGGAGCATCTTTCTACGGGTTGCAAAAATCAAGTAACGAAATTTATCTAAATATACAACAGTTCAGTTATGTTGAGCCTGGAAAAACGCCTCAAGAAATGTACAATATCACATTAGCCCACGAACAACAGCATGCTGAAAACTCATTGTTTATCAGAAAAAGTGATAAAAAAGACGAAAATAATGTCTTGGCGCAAGCTGGAGTCGATGCGTTTGTTGCTGATATGGAAAAATTCAGAACAATGGAATATTCCGAAGATCAACACGCTGAATTATTACAAGCACAGATTGAATCAGCAGAAAATTTATTAGAAAGTTTTGAAGAAAAAATGACTAGGTTCCGCAATCGAATGACTGAATCGCTGATTAAAGAAGAGATTTTAGCTTTTGGATCGTCAGTACAACTACCAGACGTTGGATGGCTGGCTAGCAATCTCGAAGGCTATGCTGCGAGCACCAAATCATTCAATGCTATGTTAAACACTTGGCGAGGGTCGAAAGAGGAAAACGCGATTGGCCATCGTGGAAAAATGAAATTATTAGCTGAAGTAAACGAAGCAATCACAAAAAGAGTTATTGCTCTCCAAAAACAGATGTCGGAAATCAATAAAGAATTTGTAGAGCAAGTCAGACTGGGAGCAGAAGCCATGTTTAAAGCTGAACAATACGGTATCAAAGAATACATGATGCCTCTGTTGATTAGTCAAAAAATTTCCAGTTGGTCACGATTAGTCGATAAAGGCATTGTTCGTCTTGGGAAAGGTGAACTTAAAACAGCTGCATAAACTCGGGACAACTACGTTTGACTCAAATACAAAATCAAACTAAGATGACCTTGTTCTTAACCAAACATTTATGACCTGTTCATGCAATAATGAAGAGACGAAGTGCAAATGTGCTGACTGTGGTAGCACCAACTGCCAGCCTGTCTGCGCTGGCTGCGAAAAAGAATTTAATGCTTGCACCTGCGACAAATAAAAAAACGCCCTTACGGGCGATTTTTTTATTCTTCATCTTCGAGCAAATCCGCACCGTAAGCATCTGGTGGTGCATTTTTTTCTACTTCAGCGGCCTGTTTTAACACTTCTTCGCGTTCGATGAATTCGAGTTCCTCTCGTTGTTTCTTCTTTTTCCACTCACGAATCTTGCATTCCTTAAAAACTTTTTTAAATAATTCTATGCGAGGAGCGCGATCATCAATTTTGACATTGTTGATCGCCTGCCAAACCGACTGTCTTTCACCTAATCGTTGTTTTTGCGGCGCTTGATGACGCCAATACATAGCTTCATCAGCGATCTTATTGACAAGCTGTTCTTCTTTACTCTCTGGAGATGATGGGCCTTTTTCACCTGGCATATTAGTAATCTCTCAGCTTGTGGATAATTTCCTTTTGCTGAATCTTTTCCAAGGCTTTCCCCTCAATTTGTCGAATACGTTCACGAGTGACATCGAATTCCCGACCAACCTCTTCTAGAGTATGGCTAACACCATCGATCAGCCCGAAACGAAGCTCTAAAATCTTTTGCTCACGCGGCGTTAAATCCTGCATGGCGTCATGGACATAATCACGTAAGAGTTCACGAGCCGCCGCACGATCTGGTGAGATTGTTTTTACGTCCTCGATAAAGTCTTCAAGCTTTGAATCTTCTTCATCATCACCCACCGAGGCTTCGAGTGAAACTGTTTCTTGTGAAATCTTTTTAATGTGACGAACCTTATCAATTGGTAGATCAAGTTCAGCTGACATTTCCTCGGCCAACGGTTCGCGACCGAGATCCTGAATCAAGCGTCGTTCAGTTTGCTTAAAGCGGTTGATAGTTTCAACCATGTGCACCGGAATTCGAATCGTTCGTGATTGATCAGCTAGTGCGCGAGTGATAGCCTGACGAATCCACCAAGTCGCATAAGTGGAAAACTTATAACCTTTTCGATATTCAAACTTCTTTACAGCACGAAACAAACCAACGTTACCCTCTTGAATAAGATCAAGAAGTGAAAGTTGTTTTCCGACGAACTTCTTAGCAATTGAAACAACTAATCGCAGGTTTGCCTCGATCAAACGCCTCTCAGCTTCTTTATCGTTACGTTCTTTGCGTTTTGCTAAGCCAACTTCTTCCTCCGCGTTCAACAAGGGAATTTTACCGATTTCGCGCAGGTACATCTGGATTGAATCCTGAGTAATATCAGAAAAATCAACTTTGCTATCAACTTTCAAACGAATTTTATCATAAACATCTTCAGATACTTCTTCGTGTCCAAGAAATCCTTCCTTCATCTCAATGAAATGGACTCCCTTCTCTTCTAAACGTTCCAAAAAATCTTCAAATAGATCAAGATGATCCTCGATCTCACCAAACGCAAAGAGGATTTCATTTTCGGTAACAAAACCACGACGCATGCCGCGTTCTTCGATTAATGACCTCAGCCGCTCTTCACTTGGCGGCGCTGAACGCTTATAACGTTCTTTTCGGATCTTTTTCTTTACTACCGGCCTCTTTTTGGCTGCCTGTTTCTTAGCAGGTCCTTTAGTCGGTTTCTTTGATGTAGATTTTCTCTTGTTTGTCTGTTTAGTTGTTGCTCTCTTTGGCATAATTGAAAACACGTTGTCCCAAACAAAGGTTCCTCACCAGAAGTTCAGGATTAGTTATTCTACTCAAAGCAGTTTTGTATATTGTTCGATTAGGGCGCGAAGGCGCTCTGAATCACCAGACTGTTCGGCCTGGCGAATTGCTGCTTCGAGCTGTTTGCGTTTAGCCTCGGCCGTTGCTCTGGCTAATATTTCGACGTGTCGATTCAATTCATCACGCACTTGGTCCCGGCTTAATTCTGCGACGATTTGTTCAGCGCGCAAGACTGAGGCATGAATAATATTCACATCTTCAGCTGCATCGCTTTGTTCAAATTGGTCGCAAAGTCGAGAAAATAAGGTTTTTTGCGTGGAATCTGACGATTTGAATTGAGTATAAAGCATCAGGGCATTTTTGTAAACTCTGGCCCACGGTTCTTCGGGCAGCTGCTTCGGATCAAATTTAGCAAAGACGTCTTCTGTATACTCATCGTTATAGAGCACCAAACCGACAATAAACGCAGATGCCTGGTCAATTATCGATGTCCGTTTTGGTTCTGTGGCTTGCTTTGTCTGTACTGACGTTTGGTTTTTATGCTCTGGCATGTCTTGAGCGTTCTTTTTAGTCACCTCACGCAACACAGAAATCTCTACATGAATGATGTCGCCAAGTTTCTGCAACCAATGTTCTTGCTCGACTGGATCTTGTAGCCGAGAAATCTCAGTTGTAATAAATCGAGCATAGCCGCGCTTGCCATCAACAGAAGTTACATCAAATGACTGCGTTGCTTTTTCAAAATAATAATCCATTATCCGGACAGGATTCTTTGCCAACTTACTCCAATTTTCCGGTGACTTTTGAACAACGTCGTCTGGATCTTTACCCATATCTTTTGGAATAGAGATGACCTCAACATCTAGTCCAAGGCTTTGAGCTAATTTGATACCGCGTTGAGCAGCAGTAAAACCGGCTGCATCTGCATCAAAAGAAAATATAATTTTATTTGAAAGTTTTTTTAGCTGGCGAAGTTGTAATTCTGTCAGAGCAGTACCGGATGAAGCGACGACATTTTCGATACCAGCTTTATGCGAAGCAACCACATCAAGATTACCTTCAACAATAATGATTGATTTTTCCTGACGGATAGCTGCCCGTGCTAAATCAAGTCCAAAAAGTATCTCGCTCTTATGATAGATCGGTGTTTCAGGTGAGTTAAGATATTTTGGTCCGGCCTTGGCATCATCTTCCTTTAATAAGCGTCCGGTAAAACCAACAATACTACCGCGAGCGTCACAAAGCGGTACCATTAATCGTCCCCGAAACTTATCGATCAACCCGTTGCCAGCGCTTTTTCGCTTAGCTAAACCAGCTTTGATAATTCGATCTTCAGTAAAACCTCGACTTTTAAAAAATGATGTTAAAGCATCCCAGCGATCTGGTGCATAACCAAGACGAAATTTTTTTGCCAGTTGAACATCAATGCCACGCGCAGCAATATAATCTCGAGCTATCTTACCTTCGTCATGATCATGCAAAATCTTTTCAAAATATCGTCCGGCTAAATCATGCATGTCCAGCAAAAAGTCTTTCTCGTTCGATTGATTCTTTGGAGTATAGTCTGGCACTTCCACGCCATATTTTTTTCCAAGATGCTTCATAGCTTCTGGGAAGCTCAGACCTTCCATTTCCATCAGCCAAGCAAAAACATCACCGCCTTTATCGCAGCCAAAACAGTGCCAAATTTGCTTTTCTCGTGAAACATAAAATGAAGGAGTTTTCTCCCCATGAAATGGACAAAGCGCTTTAAAACTGCCACTGCCAGCTGGTTTAAGCTGCAAATGCTCACCAATAACCTCTGCAATATCAGCACGCTCTTTTATCTCGTCTTTAGGCTCCATGCAGCTACTTTACCCTCTAATCACAATGTAGACAATATAGGCGATATAAAACGTCAGGAATACAACAGCTGATTTTCTGTTGATGCTCCGAGTTTCTGTTTGATCAGATGATTTATCAACAAACATGGCGATGAACAGGATAATCATGGCCAAAAGAGCAACGGCCGCATCTTGAATGCCGCTTTGAGTAACTTCGATTGGCTTAATAATCGAGGTCACGCCAAGGACTAATAAAATATTAAAAATATTTGAACCAACAATGTTTCCAACAGCCAAGTCAGGCTCGCCTTTGCGTGCAGCAACGATAGAGGCAACCAGCTCTGGTAGCGAGGTACCAATGGCCACAATCGTTAAACCAATAAATGTTTGCGAAACCCCTAATGCCAACGCGATGCCAGAAGCGCCCTGAACAGCCAGATAGCCACC
>JBDRDZ010000003.1:0-2422 GCA_043820165.1 Patescibacteria group bacterium | reverse complement strand
ATCGTAAAGAATATCATCAGAGAAGAAGATATTGACGGGCTCGTGGTTGGTTTGCCAGTGCCAACTCAAAGTGAAAATCAGAATTTTAAGAACGTCCAAAGTTTCATTGAAAAGTTAGAAGAAAGATTAGATCTGCCAGTTCAAATTATTGATGAAAGTTATACTTCCAAAGAGAGCCAACGACTGCGGGCCGAAAGTGGTACTGATGTGCCCGAGGATGCTTTGGCCGCGATGATGATTTTGCAGGAATATTTGGACAAGAGGAGCTAGGAACTGGGAATTAGACTTGCTCCTAATTCCTAACTCCTAAATCCTAACTCCTAATAATGACCTGGTCCACGGTAAAAACTGAAGGCATTGTCCTTCGTGTCGACCCGCTGCGAGAATACGATCGGCGATACAAGATGTTAACGCCAGAGTTTGGCAAGATCGAATTTGTCGGTCGCGGGGCACAAAAAGAAAAAGCAAAATTAGCGGCTCATCTTGAGCCGTTTGCTGTCGTTGATGTGGAAATCGTCCGCGGTCGTCGGAGCACGACGGTTATTTCAGTCGAGCGCCAAAAGCCTTTTCGCCAGATCGCCAGCAATCTTGATCGCCGATTACTAGCGCAATCATCACTAACCTTGCTCGATCGTTACACGCGTGAAGACGATCAAGACGAGGCGCTCTATGGCATGCTCCTTGACTGGCTAAATTTTTTAGATCAAGATATCGAACTTGGCCCAGCTCGACGCGCCTTCTTACTTAGTGGTTTTGTCATGCGCTGCTTTAAATATTTAGGTTACAATGTTGCTTTAAATTCATGTCTAGCATGCAAACAGCCGATCGTTCCGCTAGCGTTTCGTTGGCACGGTGGCAAAGGCGGCTTGGTTTGTAGCGATTGCGTGGCTAAGGATAGGGAAGAGTGGTTCGCTGCTCGTCGGTTGCCTGAAGAGGTCATTATAATGCTGCGCTTTGCGCGCGAGGCGGCCTACGAAGACATACTCAAAGTGCCGCTTAAACATGAAATCATTAGTAGTTTTGTTCAAATTGTCCACGATCTGACTACCTATCATTTGCCTGGCGAATATCGAACGCCATTTTGGACCGGCGTGATGGCCGATTACGTGCTTGAAGTACCAGAGGAATCATTGTAGACTTAGTTCGTGAATAATTGTTATATGAAACGTATTTTTACTTCAGAAACGGTCGATAAAGTCGGCCAAGAGGTCACCGTCGCTGGTTGGGTGCATGCCCGACGCGATATGGGTAAGTTTATCTTTTTCGACCTACGCGACAAAGATGGATTGCTTCAAGTTATTGTTATTCCTGACGATGTTGGGGAAGAGAATATGAAGTTGGCTGATACCGTACGATCAGAATGGGTCATCCAGATTGAGGGCATCGTTCAGGCCCGCGGCGCCAAGCAAGTCAATCCGAACATGACAACTGGCACAGTTGAGCTGTTGGCTAAAAAAATCACTGTACTCAATGAAGCCAAGACTCCGCCATTTGAAGTTGATAAAGACACGTCGTCAATTTCTGAAGATCTGAGACTTAAGTATCGTTATCTTGATTTGCGAAGTGAACGCATGCAAAAAAATATTAGGATGCGCGATGAGGTTATCACTTTCTTTAGAAATTACATGCATGAGAATGGTTTTGTCGAGATTGAAACACCGATCATGATGAAAGGAACACCAGAAGGCTCTCGGGAATACATTGTTCCGTCTCGATTACACGCTGGAAAGTTTTACGTGCTACCACAATCACCACAGCAGTTTAAGCAGCTTTCGATGGTGGCTGGTTTTGAGCGTTATTTTCAGATTGCTCGTTGCTTCCGTGATGAAGATCAACGCGGTGATCGTCAGCCTGAATTTACGCAGCTTGACTATGAGATGTCTTTTGTTGAACAAGAGGATATCTTGAACTACACCGAAGAGATGTTTATCAAACTTATTGAAGAAAAATTTCCGGACAAGAAATTGACCTTTAAACCGTTTAAGCGCATGACTTACGCTGAAGCAATGGAAGAGCACGGTACTGACAAGCCAGATCTACGCGAGAATAAAGATGATCCGAATGAACTAGCCTTCCTTTGGGTTGTTGATTTTCCAATGTTTGAAAAAGATGAAGACGGCAAGATTTCGGCCATGCACCATCCGTTTTGTTCAGTGAAAGATGAGGATAAGGACAAGTTGATGAAAGGTGAAGATCTATTTAGCATCCGCGCTAATGCCTACGACCTAATCTTAAATGGTTTTGAGTTGAGTTCAGGATCAATTCGGATCCACGAACGTGAATTGCAAAAGAGAATTTTTGACTTACTAGAGATCAGCGAGGAAGATCAACAAGCACGCTTTGGTCATATACTCGAAGCATTTGAATACGGTGCACCACCGCACGGTGGTTTTGCACCAGGGATTGATCGTATCGTGATGAT
>JBDRDZ010000002.1:0-3495 GCA_043820165.1 Patescibacteria group bacterium | reverse complement strand
CGAAAGGGTCGAGTGTACCGGCATGACCGATTTTTTTAATGCCAGTAATTTTACGTAACTTATCGATAACATCATGCGAAGTTATGCTGGCAGGTTTATCGATAAGAAGAAATCCAGTGTCCATATTGTGTGTATGCTTTGTATCCAATATAATACGTATAGGTTTGAAGATAAAGAAAATATGAAGATTCCGCAAGGTTATACTAAGACAGATCTTATTTCAGCGATTGTTGTAATCATGTTTTCAATTTTCGTCTTGATCATCATTGCATCACCAAGTTCCGAGCTTGGCAAAGAATACGATAATATTCGACATGATGATATCAGAGATTATACAGAGGCTTTATATGAAATGTATAATACTGATCCCGAAGGTTTTGAAATTATTAGGGACCAGCTATCAGCCTTTCCAGTAATGATTGGGACGGCCGAGTCGTGTGCTGGTTATTATGGCAAACAATGTCCGGATTCGTTGCTGCGTGACGATTGTCTTGATTTAACAAACCAGCTTTCTCCAACGTATTTACGTAATTTACCGGTTGATCCAAAGAATAGGATATTTTCAAAAGAAAAAACCGGATATTATATTCTAATCGAGAACGATATTTTACAGGTCGGCGCTTGTGCGCCTTTTGGTCCAGGATCGATTCTGCTGCAATCGCAGCTTTACTAGGATTTTCCATCACTGCACATGAGGTGCAGTGATTTTTTGTTTTGACATTTCCTGATTTATTTTCTAAACTCATCATCTGGCTCAAAATTTTTGGAGGGATCATGCCAGTTTTGTACATTTCCGGAATGCCAGACACTGTTCCACAGACTCTTCTAGTGCATCTGATCGAGACTCTGCAACTCGACGTTGCCTCGTTCGATATCTTAGGCATCACCAAGAATCAAGTTTCGATCTTCTTCCCAACCGACCTGGTCAAGAGGGGACTCGGTGAAGAGCTGATCGTTCGCCTGCTGCTGACCAAGAAGGATGACCGCTCTCCGGCTGTTCGTCGCGAGTTGGCGCAGTTGATCTGCGATCGACTCAAGTCCTTCGTTAGACTGAACGTGCCGCAGTGCGAGCTCATCGAAGTCTTACCTGAGGAGTACGACGAGGCGAAGCAGGGCTTTGCCTGCTGGCGCAAGCCGGAGGGGGAAGGAGGCTTCTACGATGATCCGCGTCGTGATCGTCTTGAACCAACCGATGACAGCCGTGACTAGCACTCTGCCGCACTTCGGTGCGGTAATTTTTTTGTAAAGGACATGAGTCTCTGAGTAGGAATCCGGCGCAGCCCTGCCGGATAAGCCGTCAGGCGAGATGTTTCTATCTCTTTTAAGACAATGTGGAGATAGGCGAGCCCAAAGATAAAAGGCGTTCCGGTAGGCCGTCGGCGAATAACGCGGTAAGGCCGTCAGGGCCGGGAAAGCCTTTCTTTTGATACTTTTCTTTGGGCTTCTTCCAAAGAAAAGTAGATCCCAGGAGCAAAAAGCTCCAAATAACGTTGACCTTTTTTCGATTTTCAGCTATTCTTCGCATTACATAGCCTTCAGCTGCACAAGCTAAAAGCGTAAAGCTGAAAGCTAAAAGCTCGGATAATCTAGCTTTTGACTTTCGACCTTAAGCTTTAAGCTGCCTTTCATGAACATTACTGAATTAGCCCGAAGACTTCGCGTTCCCGCCGAAGAGCTCCGTGCAAAATTGCCTGAGCTCGGTTTTGATATTGGTGAAAAAGCGCTCAAAGTGCCAGATCGTGACGTCGGTCGGATTCAGTGGGCTTGGAACGAGTATAAAAAACGCCAGTACTTGCAAAAGAAAATGGAGGAGCAAAAGTCTCGAGCTGAGCGCAAGGCTATGGTGCAGGAAGGCACAGCGGAAAAAGTTTTGTTGCCAGCTGTCGTAACAGTGCGTGATTTTGCTGAAGCGTTGAATTTGCCGATCGCAAAAGTCATGCAGGAATTAATGCATGCTGGAATTCTAGCCTCACTCAATGAGAGGATTGATTTTGAAACAGCATCAATTATCGCCGAGGATCTTGGTTATATTGCTGAGTCGGCAGAAAGCACTAAGGAAGAAGGCGGTGAAGGTGTTGAACGTTTAGAGCAGGCACTCAATGAACAGTCTAACCGTAAGGAACGTCCACCGGTGATTGTTGTCATGGGTCATGTTGACCATGGAAAGACAAAATTGCTTGATCAAATTCGAAAAACTAACGTTGTTGATACTGAGTCAGGTGGAATCACTCAACACATTGGTGCTTATCAAGTTGAACGAAATGATCGCAGAATAACCTTTATTGACACTCCGGGCCATGAAGCCTTTACAGTCATGCGTTCACGAGGCGCAAAAGTAGCTGATATTGCGATTTTAGTGATCGCAGCCGATGATGGGATTCAGCCTCAGACGAAAGAAGCGATTGATATCATTAAAGCTGCGAAGATGCCTTTTGTTGTGGCTATCAATAAGATTGATGTAGCAGGTGCCAACGTAGAAAAGATTTTGAGTCAACTTTCAGAGCATGGTTTAGTTCCAGAAGATTGGGGCGGTGATACAGTTTGTGTACCAGTTTCAGCAAAGACAGGGGAGAATATTGAAACACTCTTGGACAATTTATTGCTGGTATCGGAAATGGAAAAAGATCACATTGTCGCTGATCCTGATCGTAAAGCACTTGGTACGATTATTGAAGCTCACGTCGACAAAGGCGCTGGTCCAGTTTCAACGATTTTAGTCCAAACTGGTACGTTGCATGTTGGCGACGTCATTGGAATCAACGGTATGAATTACGGCAAGATCCGAGCAATGAGAACTTGGGATAGTAAGGATGTTAAGGAAGCTCCACCGTCAACTCCGGTAAAAATTCTTGGTCTTAAAGATGCACCATCGGTTGGTGATATATTAGAAGTTCCTCAAGATCCTAAAGATTTGAAAAAAATTAAGCATAAACAAACACGACGTGCTGGCGTTGAAGATATTACCGTTGCCAAAACTCATCACGCAAAGCCGGCTTCTGATGATGAAGGACAGTCAGGTGAAGAACGGGTAACGTTGAACATCATCATTAAAGCTGACGTTCTGGGTTCGCTCGAAGCGATTCTGGGCATGATTGAAAAGATCGATAACCCTTATGTTAACGTGCAGGTAGTTTCTAAGGGGCTCGGTAACGTGACAGATGCTGAAATCATGCAAGCAGAAGCAACTGAAGCTGTTATCTATGCTTTCAATGTTAGGGCATCCAGTGCGGCTACAATTTTAGCACGAGAGAAAAAGGTGCAGATCGAGGAATGTTCTGTAATTTATCGTCTTTTCGAAGATGTTGTCGACCGCCTCAAGCTGCTTATTCCAGCTGAGAAAGTTTACACTGAACTTGGTTCGCTTAAGATTTTAGCCATCTTTGGAAAAATGCCAAAAGGCACGATCGTTGGTGGACAGATTACGAAAGGAAAAATTGAAGTTGGCGCGACAGCTCGAGTGTTGCGTGATGATCAGCTGATTGCTGAAGGTAAAAT
>JBDRDZ010000001.1:0-7042 GCA_043820165.1 Patescibacteria group bacterium | reverse complement strand
CATTGATAACTGGGGTAAATGTGATGATTTTTGTACTCACGCTTTTGGATACTTATTTATGCAGTACCCTGAAAAAATCAGTAATACGAAGAAATGGGCAAAATCAAAAAACCGCTGGTTACGGCGAGCATCAGCGGTAATTTACATTTATCCTAATCGACAAAATAAATACATCAATGAGGCCTTTGTAATTTCTGATATTTTACTAGAAGACCAAGACGATTTGGTTCAAAAAGGGTATGGCTGGATGCTAAAAGAGATTAGCAACCTGTATCCTGACAAGGTTTTCAAATATGTGACGAAGAACAAAGCAAAAATGCCAAGAACAGCTCTAAGATACGCTATTGAAAAGCTCCCGCCTAAGAAACGAGAGCAGGCGATGAAGAAATAAACGGCATCTGTTGAAACTTCTCCATACTAATTTTGATAATCTGATAAATACTCCCTAGTTCAGAAAACAGGTAATCTGCGGAGCCATAAAGTAGAGACCAAAACCTGGTCGCTACTTTTTGTTTTGGTCTCACTTTATGGCGTACCCATGAAGTGATGCAAAGCATCTGCTTCATGGGAGCCGTCTGTCATGGTACGATTTGATATATGTATTTCGTTTATGTATTGATGTGTAACGATAGAAAGCGTTATATTGGTTACACAGCTAATCTCAATAATCGTGTAAAACAACATGTGAACGGTGAAGTATTTGCTACGAAAGGACGCTTACCTGTTAATTTGATTTTCTATGAGGCTTTCAAACATCGAATGGATGCGAAGAGACGCGAGAAGTATTTCAAGACAACTGCTGGCAAGAAGGCTTTGTCTCTCATGCTACGACGATTCTATCAGGAGAAATAGCGAGCGCGACAAATCCCACCCCTGAGCCAAAAGAAAACAACCACTTACGTGGTTGTTTTCTTATTTTGACTAAGTTGGAATGGGCAAACAAGGTCTGTTATAATGCAATCATGACTATCAAACATAAAAATTCATTTCCGATCATTGCTGTCGTTTTTAATTTGATTATAATCGGACTGTTTTTTCAAGCGCTACTCTTTCCACTCGCTAATGCGGAATGGATTTTTCGAGGTGCGATGATCGTTTACATGTTCGAATTTTTTGCCATCTTTGCCATGGTTGTACCGTCAAAAATGATGCGAGAAATCGAAAAGGCACGACGTAAGGGAAATAATTTAATAGTTGGGAAAGAGATAGTTTCAGCCATCATCTCAACGATCTTCTTTCTCGGAATGGTCACCGTATTTGGTTTTGCACTTGAGCAACCATTATTTATTCTCTATTTCGTTGCTTCAATTGCGATCAAATTTTTTGCACATAGAAAAACAGGTATTGATAAGCGGGAGGTGATAGTTTCTACGGTTCTGATGGTGCTTACGCCGTTTATTGCCTCACTGACCTCGTTCATCTGGATCGGTCTTTTTCCGTTCCCTGACGCCATTTTTGACTACGCTCTCGAGGGATCATCCGGCTCGCTTGTCGACCATCCGCAAATTCTGCTGGGCTGGGGGATCATTTACTTCACCCTTATGACGCTGTACGCAATCAAAGCAGACAAGATTAACAAGTTAATTCCAGATGAATCAATAAAATTTTAATCTTGCAGCCGATATAGATCGTTTAAAAATATTATGAAAAACCTAGGCTGCTTACATTGCCTGAAACAAAAAACTCAATATTCATGGAGTGGCGCAGATATTAACGTCGCCGGTGAGATATTTTATGGTAGCTGTTGGCAGATTATCAAAATACTCGAAGATCCTTTCAAGCCGGAACGCTATCCTAAAGAAGAGGTCCTGCAGTGCGAGCAATGCAATGCTGTTTGGCACATTGATTATTATTTTCCCGATCATCCGCCGCTTCACGTTACGGCCACGGTGATCGATAAGGAACAACTAGCGGATTTTTTTGTTGAGATGGGTAAAAAGTTATCAAATGCATACACGTCATCATGATTTTTGCTATAATAAATCCATATGAAAACATCAAAAGGATTCTCAACAGTTAAAATCATCATAGTCTTGATTCTAATTGCGCTCATTGCCGCGGCTATTTTTGTAGGCTATTGGCTATATAATGAAAACGTAAATCTTAGCGCTGAAATCGAGGACTCAAGAGTAACGGTAGAAAAATATTTGTCAGTAAAAGAGCAAATGGATAATGAAGTATCTCGTTGCGAGGAGCTGATCTCGTCAGGAACGTCTGTTTTCGGTGACTTCGCTTATTGTGAGCGCTTCCTCGAATGGGTACCGACACTAGACTAACCTATCAAGAATTGAAAAGATCGCCTTGGAAACAGGCGATTTTTATTACTTGACCTGTGGTAAAATTGATGATATCAAAGAGACTTATGACTTCATCTATGAAAAAACTGATTATTATTGCCGCTCTCATTCTTATAGCTACCGGCACCCTCGTCGTTGCCATGAAAAAGTACAATTTCGGCTTTTTTGCTTACGAACGCCTTGGCGAGCATATTGTCGAAGGCGGTGATGATATTTATATTATTGATGAGACAGAAAATGATGGCGACATTGATGCTAATAAATCTGAAAATGATTCTGAAAAAATTGATGATCAGGAAGACAATGATGATACTGATGAGCCAGAAGATACAGCCTACAAACAAGTGCAGCTCGGTGTTCCCTATCTAAATGAATCGCCTGACGGCAGTTGGACTGGACCATGGAAAAACGCCTGTGAAGAAGCTAGTATCACCATGATTGAAAGCTATTATCAAGACAATCTAGATGTCACGGTCGAAGAAGCTATGGATTTTATGATGATGTTATTTAATGCGGAAGATGAAATCTGGGGTTCAAACTTGGATGCTGATGCAGCCCGAACAGAACGCTTGGTTAATGAATATACTTCATTCAATGCTGTAATCCAGGTTGACCCAACAATCGATCAGATTAAACGTGAATTAGCTGCAGGTCATCCGGTCATCTCTTTTCATTACGGAAAAGATCTCAATAATCCAGGTATCCCCTTCCTCGCTACGGGTTCCTTCTACCATGTTCAGGTAATTATCGGTTACGATGATGAAACACAGGAATTCATCACCAATGATGATGGTGACATCAGAACTGGTGCAGCTCATCGTTATGATTACGAACTATTCATGAATTCACTTCATGATTTCAACTTCGAAACCAAAAAACCGGACAAACCACCAACGGTGATCTTTACGTCATTCTAAATTCAAATAGCATTGTTTTTGTCCCCCATTCCCTAATATCGTGTAAGATGATATTATCGTTGCAATAAATAGTAAACTCACTATGGCTAAAGGTAAAAATGCAAGAAAGAACGTTAAGAAACCAAAGAAGGGTGCAAAGAAGAAATAACTTCTTTGTAAAAATCTCCGTTTATTTCGGAGATTTTTATTTACTGGTGATGAAGTCCTCTTTCTCTTTCTTCGTCATTTTTTTAATCCGAGCTTCCTCTTTCTTCGCACCTGATTCTGAAAATCCATTTTGTGACCAGACAAGTTTACAAGGCCTATTCGCGTTCGTGTATTTTGCCCCTGTTCCGGCATTATGCTGGTCTACCCTTCTTTCCAGATCTTTAGTAATACCGGTATAAAGCGAGCCGTTTCGACACCGTAAAATATATATTATCCAATTATTCATATGTGAAGTATATCAAAAAGCTACCAATCTGCCATTTCTGAAATTATGGTATTATTGATTTGGAGAAAATTGCTAATAATCTTGAATTCTATGAATAAAGAAGTGGATTTTTCTGGAAATAAATTTCGTACTGAACGAGCCGAACAATCAGCGATCAATCGTATTCTAAAAGAAAAAACAACTGAAACAGAATTAGGAGGAAGTCGTGTTTATACTCTACAACACGGATCAAAACAGCTAGAAGTCTCTTTTGACTTTAGTACAAGAGAAGTGCTCACCTATGTTGAAAAAATCGACCCAGATGCTAGACGAATGAATGAAACACGTGAGCTTTATGCACCTGCAAAGCAACTCATGGAAAATTGTGCTGAAGAAACTGGCCTCACTTTTAAATACGCGCTAAACACGCCGTTTGAAAGTATGCGAGCTTGGGCAGAAACTACCGGGCGCGAAATTTTTGATTGGGAGGAAGAAATCCAGGAAAAAAACACTGCTCCAGATAAATTAAAGCGACCAATCAGATATATTTTTAAAAAATCATTTCAACCTGCAGCAGAAGAACAAATTGCTGCTAAATAATTTTCTATGGAAAACGAAAGACGTCAACCAACTATCAACGACGCCCTAATGGAGCTTGCTGGGATTGAAAGTCAGCTGTATCCGACAGGTGCAATTGATTCTGAACCTGCACAACTACAAGCTATTCGCAAAGATCTCACCGATGGCAAAATCACGCCAGAAGAAGCGATCAATCGTGGTCGTGGTCTACTTGCCGGCCGGCAAGATTATCATTAATAATCAATCTTATGACAAACGATAAAGAGTGCTGTCCAAAGTTCAATTTAGAAAAGTGGGATGAGAAAACTCATAATTGGGATGAAAAAAAATTTATCAAAGAATCGATCCCGACCCTTTTTCATATGCCCTTCCCGCCAATGATTGGTAAAAAAATTACGAAAATGATGGCTATGGCAGAGGATGCAAAGGCAGTTTCAGCAAATAAAGAAGATGTTTTGATTTTATTTGCCGACCCATCACCATTTAAATCTGAAATTTATTTATCTGTTACCGACAACGTGTCTAAGGCAAATAATGAGAAGATTTCAGGAAAGTTTATCAGCAAGGTCTTTGACGGTCCATTTAATGCTGTACCAAAGTTCATCAAAGAACTGAATGAATATTTATCAAAATCTGATCAAAAGGCAAAAAAGTATTATATTCATTATGCTTACTGTCCCGGATGTGCCAAAAAAGCAAGACATAATTACATGGTGCTATTTGCTGAAATATGAATATCATTGAAGTAAAAAACTTATCAAAAAACTTTAAAGAAATCGTAGCAGTGAAAAATATTAGCTTCAACGTTCAAAAGGGTGAGATTTTTGGTTTCTTAGGGCCAAATGGAGCTGGAAAATCAACCTGTATCAACATGCTTTCGACAATCTTGCCAGCCACTAACGGTGAGGCTAAAATCAACGGTTTTAGCATTGCCAAGGATCGAGACGGCGTACGTAAATCGATTGGCTTAGTTTTTCAAGATCCATCGCTTGATGACCGCCTTACAGCTGCTGAAAATCTCAATTTTCACGGTAAGCTTTACAATGTACCGAAGAATGAATTTTCCATGCGCATGAAAGAAGTTCTCGAACTAGTTGAACTTTGGGATCGAAAAGACGATATCGTACGCACTTTTTCTGGCGGCATGAAACGAAGATTAGAAATCGCTCGAGGATTGCTACATTACCCGGCAGTCTTATTTCTTGACGAACCGACGATTGGCCTTGATCCGCAAACGCGAGCCCATCTATGGGAGTACATCATGCAGTTGAAGCGAGAGAAAGGCATGACTATTTTTATGACCACTCACTACATGAATGAAGCGGAGTTTTGTGATCGGATTGCTATCATTGACCACGGCGAAATTGTCGCGCTCAACACGCCAGAAGCGCTTAAACACAGTGTTGGTGGTGACATTATTACTATGCGCAGCAAAGAATTGCAAAATCTTAGGGAGGAGATTAAACGTCGTTACGACATCGAACCGAAACAAATTGATGATGTCTTGATTATTGAAGTAAAAAATGGTGAAACCTTTTTGCCAAAACTATTTAACGACTTAGACGCTTCTATCAGCTCAATTGAGCTACGCCAACCAACGCTAGATGATGTCTTTCTTTCTATCACTGGGCGAAAAATTCGCGATGAAGAAGTTTCTGCTAAGGATAGGAATCGCCAGCACATGCGCATGCGCAATCATCACTAAACAAAATAATTATGCATTTTTTGCAAACGATCTACACAATTTGGCAAAGAGAATTAATTCGATATATTCGCGATAAAACTCGCATCTTCTCTTCCCTGCTGCAACCACTAATGTTTCTCGCAATTTTCGGCGTTGGTTTGGAATCAGCTTTGTCAGCCACCGACGTTGGCTTTGACTATGTACAGTTCATGTTCCCAGGCATTATTGCAATGAGCGTTATGGGCGTAGCGTTTTTCTCAACTGTGTCTACTGTCTGGGATCGTGAGTTTGGCTTTTTAAAAGAGATCTTGGTTGCGCCAGTACCGCGTACAGCCATTGCTCTGGGCAAAACGTTGGGCGCAACAACGATCGCAGCGATACAGGCCATGATCTTGTTTATTCTGTCACCGTTCATAGGCCTAAAAATTTCTTTAACTGCTTTACCGGGCCTGTTTCTAATTATCATTCTTTTAGCCTTTGCAATTTCTGGTCTCGGACTCTTTATCGCTTCTCGCATGCGAACTACGGAAAGTTTTGGTCTGTTAATGCAGGTCTTAATCTTTCCAATGTTTTTTCTTTCTGGTGCCTTTTTCCCTTTGACGTCTGTTCCGACATGGATGTCTATCATTGCCCACTTAAATCCATTAACTTACGGTGTTGATGCCATGCGTCAAATCGTTCTCGCCAAACAGGTTACTAGCGAGGTTTTATCTGGAATTGCCGTTTATTCGATCTCCACAGACACCCTTTTCTTGTTAGGTTTTTCGGTAGTCATGGTGACTTTTGCGGTGCTTGCTTTTAATCATCGCGGTTGATATGGAAAAATCACTTATTAGCGCTTTTCAAGCATTCAAACCTGATGAAATAATTATTTCAGCAACTCTACTTAAAGGAGGTGCTGAAAACACGAATTATCTAATCAAGACTGATGAACAATCATACGTACTTAGAATTTTTGGAGATAGCCATTCTATCCTTGGTGTTAGAAAAGATTCTGATATTGAATATGAAACGTCTTTCATGATCTTCTTAAAAAAGAGAAAGTATCCTGTTCCTAAACTTTTTGTGAGTAAAAATGGTAGGTACTTCGAGAAAGTGAAAATTGATGGGATCCAAAAAAATATTTTGCTACAAGAGTACATTGAAGGTACAG